>JAEYTQ010000325.1 GCA_023433965.1 Pseudomonadota bacterium
CCATGGTGGCGGGCGCGCAGGGCGGCGGCGGCAATAGCGGCCTGGCGAACGCCGGCGCGGCAATGTTCTCGGCTCCCGGAGAAATCATCCGCCGCAACCTGCTCTCCTACGTGCGACAGCAGCAGGAAAACGCCGACAAGGCCGGCGTGAAATTCCTGAACGCCACCGGCCAGTCTGCCCGGGGCATGTACGAGACCTTCAAGCGCTTTACCGACGAGAGCCTCTTTGCCTCGCGCGGCTCGGACCCCTACGTTCAGTCGCATCCGATGCCGGCCCAGCGCGTCGCCGCGCTGGAAGAACTGGCGCGGTCGAGCCCCTATTGGGACAAGAAGGACGACCCTGCCCTGCAGCTCCGCCACGACATGGTGCGCGCCAAGATATCGGCCTTCATGGAACGGCCCGAGACGGTCTACCGCCGCTATCCCCAGACCAATGACAGTCTGCCGGCGCGCTATGCCCGTGCCATCAGCACCTATCTGCATGGGGATTTGCGCAGTGCTCTTAATCAGATCGACGCGCTGATCCAGGTGCAGCCGAACAACCCGTACTTCTACGAGGTGCGCGGCCAGGCGCTTCTGGAAAGCGGCAAACCGGCCGAAGCGATCGCGCCCCTGCGCAAGGCCGTCGCACTCTCCAGCAGCGCCCCGCTCATCGAGATGTTACTTGGGCAGGCCCTGGTTGGAACTTATAAAAACGCCTACACCGACGATGCCATTCGGATTCTCCGCGCCGCGGTGGCCCGAGAGCCCGAGGCGGCGCTCGGCTACACCCAGCTCGCGATGGCCTATGGCCGGAAGGGGGATTATGCGGAGGCAGATCTGGCCTCGGCCCAGGCCGCGTACCTGCGCGGCGACAACAAGACCGCCCGCGAGCTGGCCACGCGCGCAAAGACCCGTTTCGCCGTCGGTACGCCCGGATGGGTCAAGGCCGACGACATCGTGGCGGCGAAACCGTCGCGCAACTGACGCAACTCGAACGACACCCGATACCACGACGTCACGACACGAGATCAAGTGCGCCGGGACGTTTCTCGAAACCTGCTTTGTATAGAGGATTTGACCATGCCTTCGCTGCGCCTGCTTGCTCCTGCATTGTTCGCGTTCGCCATGCTCGGCGCAGCCGCGCCCGCTTCGGCCGACAGCTTCTCCGATCCACAGCGCACCGAGATCGAGAAGATCATCAAGAACTATCTCGTCAGCCATCCCGAGGTGCTGGAGGAGGCCATGGCCGAGCTCAGCAAGCGCCAGGCCGCCGCCGAATCGCAGAAGCACGAGGCCAGCGTCGCGCAGAACGCCGAGGCGATCTTCAACTCGCCGCGCCAGGTGGTGCTCGGCAACAAGGACGGCGACGTCACCTTCGTCGAGTTCTTCGACTACAATTGCGGCTACTGCAAGCGCGCCATGGGCGACATGCTCGAGATCATGAAGGGCGACCCGAAGCTGAAGGTCGTGCTGAAGGAGTTTCCGGTGCTGAGCCAGGGTTCGGTCGAAGCGGCCCAGGTCGGAGTCGCCGTGCGCATGCAGGACCCCTCAGGCAAGAAGTATCTCGACTTCCACCAGCGGCTGCTCAACGGACGCGGTGCGGCGGACAAGGCGCGCGCGATCCAGGCGGCAAAGGAAGCCGGGCTCGACGTCGCGAGAATCGAGAAGGACATGGCCAGTCCCGAGGTGCGCGCCACTCTCGAGGAGAACCTCAAGCTCGCCGAAGCCATGGGCATGAACGGCACGCCGAGCTACGTGATCGGCAAGCAGATCGTGATCGGCGCTGTCGGCGTCGAAGCGCTCAAGGAGAAGATCGGCATCGCCCGTTGCGGCAAGGCGACCTGCTGAAGAAGGCGACTTGCTGATCTCGCCCCTCACAACTCTTGCATGCAAACAGGCCGGCTGAAAAGCCGGCCTTCTCCTTCGCCAATCGTTTCGCCAAAGGTTGGCGAATGCGTGCGAAGTCATTCATCTGGCGTTCAACAAACAAATGCCGCGGAACAGCCGAAGTTCCGGAACAACTCAAATCTCCTTTCGTTGTCGGCGCGGGCAATGACGCGAATGAACACGTGAGGAGAATTTCGATGTTGAACCGCTTTATGATTTCGGTTGCCGCCGCCGCGCTGGTCGCGGGCACCGGTTTGGCGAACGCACAGGGGACCATGGGCCGCGACAGCGGCGCCGGCGCCGGTGGCTCGCAGCAGATGCAGCAGTCCCAGCCCTCCGGCGGCGCTGCCGAGCGTGGCGGCGCGATGGGCCGCGATTCCATGAGCCGCGACAAGGGCACCGTCGGCCAGGCCGGCGGCTCCAGCAGCATGGAGAAATCCGGCGGGATGAAGGACGAGCGGTCCTCCGGCGGCTCGATGAACAAGAACGCGGCCGACGACAAGGCCGGCGCCACCAAGGGCCAGCGCACCGACGATCGTGCACAGGGTCAGATGGACAAGTCCAAGAGCATGAGCTCGGACTCGACGACCAGGTCCGACTCCACCAAGTCCGGCACCAAGGACATGAAGGCTGAGGACAACAAGGCCGGTGGCGCCGCCAAGAGCGACAATGCCGAGAACCGTCCGGCCACCGACAGCAAGTCCCAAACCACGACGGGCAACGCCCCCGCGACCGCGGCTGCACCGCCCCCCGAGAAGCGGACCGAAATCTCGACCGCGATCAAGTCGACCAAGATCGAGGAGACGACCAACGTCAACTTCAACATCTCCGTCGGCACCGCGATCCCGGCATCCGTCCGCGTTCACCCGCTGCCGCCCCGGATCGTCGAGATCTACCCGCAGTGGCGTGGCTATGAAGTGATCTTCGTCCGCGGCCAGTACGTGATCGTCCGTCCGCAGACGCGCGAAATCGTGTACATCATTGAAGGCTGAGGCGGGATACCGGCAACTTCAGGGGGCGGGCAGCAATGCCCGCCCCCTTTGCCGTCGCCGGCAGTCACGGTTGCGGCTGGTTAACAAGCAATTTCCGTGGTTTGCGCACAGGTTTTTGCACCCGAGATGAGGTAATTGAAGCCCCCTCGGAGATCCTTCAAGGCTTCCCCTCACGCGCTTTGTTACCTATAACCCGGCCACGCCGAAGCACCTCGTCCGGGATTGGAATGGCCGAACCAGCAACCGACACGATCCTCGTCCTCAACGGGCCGAACCTCAACATGCTGGGGACGCGCGAGCCCGAAAAGTACGGCCAGGCGACGCTGGCCGACGTCGAGGCGCTGTGCGGGGAGACGGCGGCCAGGTTCGGCCTGAAGGCCGACTGCCGGCAGTCCAACCGCGAAGGCGAGCTGATCGACTTTATCCATGAGGCGCATCGCCGCAGGATGAAGGGCATCGTCATCAATGCCGGCGGCTATTCCCACACCTCGATCGCCCTGCACGACGCGCTGCTCGCGGTGCAGATTCCGGCCGTCGAGGTGCACGTGACCAACATCCACGCCCGCGAGAGTTTCCGTCACCACTCCTATACCGCGCGTGCGGCCTTCGCCTCGCTCTGCGGTTTCGGCATCGAGGGCTACCGCCTCGCCATCCAAGGTCTTGCAGCCAAGCTCGGCATCAAGCCCAACGCCTGACGCTCCCTTCCAACAGAACATTCGGATCAACAACATGGCGCGCCAGCCAGACGACAAAGCAGCCGCAAAGTTTTCCAGTGAGGATTCCGCACTCGTTCGCGAGCTTGCCTTGCTGCTCGACGAGACCAGCCTGACCGAGATCGAGATTGAGCGCGCGGGCCTGCGCCTGCGCGTCGCCCGCAACATCAGCGTTGCCGCGACCATGCCGATGCCGATGGCCGCCGCTCCCGCCGTGCTGCCGGCAGCAGCGGGCGCCACCGCGGCGGTCCCTGCCGCGGCCGATCTGTCCAAGCATCCGGGCGCCGTGACCTCACCGATGGTCGGCACCGCCTATTGGGCGCCGGAGCCGGGCGCAAAGCCGTTCATCGACGTCGGCACCAAGGTCTCGGTCGGCCAGACCCTGCTGATTATCGAGGCCATGAAGACGATGAACCAGATCCCATCACCCCGCGCTGGCACGGTGACGCAGATCCTGGTCGAGGACGGCCAGCCGGTCGAGTACGGCGAGCCGCTGGTGATTATTGAGTGACGCGAATGGGGAATAGCGAACAGCGAATGGCGTCAGCCGTTCCTACTCGCCATTCGCCACTCGCCATTCGCTGCAGGACAATATGTTCGACAAGATCCTCATAGCCAATCGCGGCGAGATCGCCCTTCGCATCCTCCGGGCCTGCAAGGAACTCGGGATCGCGACCGTCGCCGTGCACTCGACCGCCGATGCCGATGCCATGCATGTGCGGCTGTCGGACGAGAGCGTGTGCATCGGGCCGCCGGCCTCCAAGGACAGCTATCTCAACGTGCCGGCGCTGCTCGCGGCCTGCGAGATCACCGGCGCCGATGCCGTGCATCCCGGCTACGGCTTCCTGTCCGAGAACGCGCGCTTTGCGGAAATCCTCGCCGAGCACAATCTGCATTTCATCGGCCCCAAGGCCGAGCACATCCGCCTGATGGGCGACAAGATCGAGGCCAAGAAGACCGCCAAGCGGCTCGGCATCCCCGTGGTCCCCGGCTCCGACGGCGCCGTTGGTCCCGATGACGATGCGATGGCGATCGCGAGGCAAATCGGCTTCCCGGTGCTGGTCAAGGCGGCGGCCGGCGGCGGCGGCCGCGGCATGAAGGT
>JAEYTQ010000354.1 GCA_023433965.1 Pseudomonadota bacterium
CAGCACGCAATCTGCATCGGAGCGGACCATGAGCGCGCGCGCGACAAGACCTGATGACCACCATGACCGCCTCGACGACCCTGCAGCGAGCCGTCGGAGCTTCCTGATATCGGCGGGCGCGGCAGCGGGCACCCTCGCATTGTCGACCGCAATTCCGGAAACCGCCCTTGCGGCGCAGGCGCGGCGCATGGCTGCGGGACAGGCGGTGCGCATCTCGAAGCAACGGCTCGATACGCTGGCCGCGAAGTTCTATGCCGTCTTCAACGAAGGCAACATCCTGCCGGCCGCCTTCCCGGACAAATTTGCCGCGCGCCATGACGTCGAGCTGAGGCGCATCGTCACATTCACGCGCATTCCGGAGACGGGAGAACGGGTCAAGGTCAGCGGCCTGCTTGCGGTGCCGGCCGGCGCGCGCGGCGCCTTGCCGCTGTTGTCATGGCAGCACGGCACGATCCTCTCGTTCGACCAGGTTCCCTCGAACCTGCTGCGCCTGGAGGACGAGCACTACGAGCTGCGCGACAATGTCGATTCGCTCGAGACCTTGTTCAACATCCAGCGCTTCGCCGCCAACGGCTATGCCGTCATCGCCGCCGACTACATCGGCAAGGGCCCCTATCGCCATGGCCGGAGCGAAGCCTACGCCGTGAAGGGCGCGACCGTGCAATGCTGTCTCGACATCTTGTCGGCGGGTCTGCAACAGCTGCGGGCGCTGGGCCTGCGCCAATCAACTCTGTTCCTGAACGGGTGGTCGCAAGGCGCATTGAACACGCAATGGTTGAAGCAGGAGATGCAGCGCCGCGGCATCAAGGTGCGGGCGGCGGCAGCACAGAGCCCGTTCAACGATCTCGCCGAGAGCTTCCATTACTGGACCGATCCGAAGTTCTATATTCCGGCCAATGAGACGTCCTACCCGATGCCTCCGGCCTGGATCACGCCCTGCCTGGTCGTGCTGTTGGGAAGCTACCGCCGGTATTATGGATTGAACGACCTGTTCAAGACGGCCATCAAGCCGCAATACCTGGCGTTCGCGGAAAAATACTGGGCCGACTACAGCCTGGAAGGCGAGACCGCGAAGAGCGTTCCGCCGGCTGCCGATCTGCTGGCGGACGGGTTCTTCGACCGCTTCACCAGCGACAGCAACAGCGCCCTGCTGCGCCATCTCGGCCACAACAGCGCGACCTTCTGGGACTATGATTCTCCGATCCGGTTCTATTACGGATTGGCCGACGAGGCGCTGCACCCGCGGCTGGTCAAACCGGCGATCGCCGCCGGCGGGCGTTTCGCGGGCGGCGTTCCGGTTGCCGGCGCAAGCCACCGCGTCACGTTCCTGGCGAGCCTCTATGGCGACAGCACGGTGTTGAACGGACAGTCCACCGTGCCCGACTGGTTCAATTCCATGGTGTGAATCGGCGCGGGCTACTTCCCGCCGCGAAACAGAAATCCCGGCCAGGAGTCCAGCGGGAGTTCCAGGTCGCGCCAAGGCCCTCCCCCGTCCTGGGGCATGCTCACGGTCTCGTGTCCGCCGCGGCGTAACGATCGGCGGCTGCGTCCGTATCTTCCGGTGCTGGGAGCGCGCGGCCGGCGGGCTGTTCGCCCGGACCCGATCGCCCTAGACTGCCAACCATCCGAAAGAGGATTGCCATGCGCCGAATTGCCCCCGCCTTTCTGCTTGCCGCAACCGCCGGCCTGACGTTGGCTTTCACGTTGCCGTCCCGGGCCGCGGAAGATGCGGTCGTGATCCCGGCCCCGGCCGTGGACGCCGCCCCTTCGAGCGGAATCCAGACCGCCGTGCTCGCCGGCGGCTGCTTCTGGGGCGTGCAGGGCGTCTTCCAGCACACCGCGGGCGTCGTCAACGCGGTCTCCGGCTATGCCGGCGGCACCAAGGCGACCGCCGACTACCAGAGCGTCTCGAGCGGCCGCACCAGCCATGCCGAGGCAGTCGAGATCAAGTACGACCCGAAGAAGATCTCCTACGGGAAGATCCTCCAGATCTACTTCTCGGTGGTGCATGATCCGACCCAGCTCAACCGCCAGGGCCCGGACGTCGGCCCGCAATATCGCTCGGCAATCTTCACCACCTCCGACGAGCAGAAGAAGGTGGCGGACGCCTATATCGCTCAGCTCAACGGCGCCAAGGCGTTCAAGAAGCCGATCGTGACCAAGGTCGGCGCGCTGGAGGCGTTCTATCCGGCGGAGGCCTATCACCAGGACTATCTGACGCTGCACCCGAACCAGCCCTACATCGTCTATAACGACATCCCGAAGGTCGAGAACCTGAAAAAGCTGTTCGCGGATAACTACATCGAGAAGCCGACGCTGGTGAATGCCAGCAAGGCCACCAACTGATCGAAAGATCGCCAAGCAACGGGAGACCCATGCCCGACACCAGGACGAAGATCGCGGACGACAAGGTCAGCAAGAGCGAAGAGCAATGGCGGCGCGAGCTGACGCCGATGCAATATGCCGTGCTGCGCGAGAAGGCGACCGAGCGCCCCTTCTCGGGCGAATATGAGCACGAAAAGCGTGCCGGCACTTACGTATGTGCCGGCTGCGGCAACGTTCTGTTCGAATCCGACGCCAAGTTCGATTCCGGCTGCGGCTGGCCAAGCTTCACCCGGCCCGCAGTCGAGGGCCACATCGACGAGGAGCGGGATACGAGCCACGGCATGGTCCGGACCGAGGTGCTCTGCTCCAAATGCAGCGGTCATCTCGGCCACGTCTTCCCCGATGGACCGGGGCCGACTGGCCTCCGCTACTGCATCAACTCGGCAGCGCTGAAGCTGCAGCCGAAATAAACCGAGCGCGCCGCCGGGTTCCGTCATGGAACCGGGCGGCGCGATATGCTTTTCTCCAGTGGCGGTCACCCCGTTCTGGCGGCCGCCAGGGAGGATGCCATGACGCTTGGGACCATCCTGATCATCCTGGTGATCATCTACCTGCTGGGCGGCCTGTCCGGCCGGTTCGGCGGCTACGGCTATGGCCTTGGCCATTCCGGCATGGGCATCGGCGGGGTCGTGCTGGTGGTGCTGGTCGTGCTGCTGCTTCTTGGCAAGCTGTAAATCATCTAACCTATTGAAGATCCTTCGCTTCTCGCGGCCGCTGGGCTGCCATGCGCGGATTCATCATCTCGCACTGCGGGGGTCGCATTTTTGTCAAATCGGCCTATATTAGAGGGCGACAATGCATGTGGCGGGCCCGCTGGATTGCGGCCCCTGCCCTCCCCCAACTCACGCGCTTAAAGCCCCAGAGAAGATCACGAGGTCTTTGACCATGCGTCCACTGCGTCCGTTCAACTTCAACACCTCCGCCGAACTCTTCCCCGCCGCAATCCGCAAGAAGAAGCGCGCGGGCTTCACTTATCGCCGGTTCGGCACCGCAGCCGAAGCCGTGCAGTTCGCGATGGAGCAATTGCCGACGGATTCGCTGAACGGCGCCTATCTCCAGGTCGAGGAAGCGCGCTTCGACCAGAACGGCATCCGCTCGCTGTACGAGAGCGAGGCCTTCCCGTTGCCCCGCCGACCCAAGCCGGCTCCGGCCGCGGAGGCCGACGCCGACGCGGCGTAAGCTTTCAAACCGTTCGATGTGCGCAGAAGGCGCGATGGCCGAAAGGTCGTCGTGCCTTTTGTGTTTTACATCCGCGGCTGCTTCTCCAGCCAGCGCTGGAGCAGGCGCACGTTGCGCATGTTGGCGCGAAACATGACGTCGAAGGCGTCGCCCGCGAACGGGACCAGGCCGACCACGCCGTCGACCGCGACATTGCCTAGCATGCGCGCGGTGATGTACCAGGGCGCGCCCAGCGCCCGCGCCTCGCGCACCAGCCACAGCGAGATGGCGGTGGTGATGATGTCGCCGACCACAGGGATCAGGCCGATCAGCCCGTCGATGCCGTAGCGAATGTTGGTGCCGGGCAGGATGAAGGCGACATCCAGCAGCTTGGCGATGGCCTCGAGGCGCGCGATCCGCTGCTCGCGCGTCAGATTGCCGAACGGGCTCGCCTGCCCGAACTCGAAACGAAACTCGCGAAATCCCTGCTCCAGCGTCTCGGGACGGATTTCGTGGCCTTCCTGGTCGATGATCGGCCCGCGGGCCTGCTT
>JAEYTQ010000381.1 GCA_023433965.1 Pseudomonadota bacterium
CCTCATACATCGGTCGCGGCGACGGGTTCCAGAACCTGCGATGTCCCGGACCGGTCTCCGAACGGGAGACGAGATCATGAGCAGCAAGATGCCACCTGTTCCGCCGGAGAACCGAAGCCGCAGGGGAACCGGCGACGACAAGCAGATGTCCGCCGATCAGGCGTTGCACGGTCAGCAGCGGTCGCAAAATCCCGATCAGCAGGGACAGCAGGGCAACATCAAGCAGAACACGACCCATCAGGGCCATCGGCAGGATCGTTGAGGAGGGCGACGTCCATGTCGACATCAACCAAGACTCCGAACAGCATTCGTCAGGGCGGACCCGGCGCTTCGCACGAGAACGCCAAGGCGCCGCTGGAGGTCAAGAAGCCGCCGGCGGACGACTCGCGGCGCAACCACAGCCGCGTCTCCGGCGGCGGCGGCGAGCACGACTCCCATCACGCGCACGATGAGGCGGGCAAGGGCGGCGGCAAGTAAGATTGGAGGTGCGAATGCAAGGCAGAAAGACCCACGAGCAGCAGGTGCGCATTCTCGAGCGAAAGCCGGACGTTCCTGATGCACGAGATCTGGATCAGGCGGCTGGGCGCAACGGCGAGGACAATGCCGTTCATCGCGCGCAAGCGCAGTTTCGACAAAGCGAATTTCCGGTGAGCCGCGGCGGCCTCAACCAGGAGAGCGACCACAACAAGCACAACGATGCCGGCCAAAGCGGCCACAAGCCGCCGAAGCCGACACCGGCGCAACAGAAGCACTGACGAAGACCACTGCAAGAGGAGACATCAATGCCAGGAGGGCACGGCAGCAAGACGCACTTCAGATCGGGCATGCATGGCAAGGGCGACGGCACCGGCGGCATGACCGAAATCCCCAAGGACATGATCGGCGACAACATGGTCCTGTCCAACCGAGACAAGAAGCAGCATTCGGACATTCGCGGCATGGACGGCAAGACGATCCAGACCGAGCAATATCAGGACCATTCTGCGAACCGGCTCGAGGATGAGCCGGGGACCGAGCAGACCTGAAGACGCGGCGTTCCTCCCGCCAACTCGCGGACCGGTGTTCAGCCGGTCCGCTTTTTTGTCGCCGCCAGATCGCGCTCCCAGCCGAACACCGATCGGCCGTCGAGATCGGGCGAGGCAACGCGTTCACCGGCAATGAACGACTCCACCGACGGGCCCTGCGCGGTGCGCTCCAGCCGCCGCGCCTGATCGTCGAGGCGCTTGATGGCCTGCATCTCTTCCTCGCGTCCGAGCTTCGCGTTCTGGATCGCGCCCTTCAGCACACGGATGGTCTCGTCATAGACCTTGATCGGAACGGGGTAAGGATGCCGGTCCTTGCCGCCGTGGGCAAGCGAGAAGCGCGCCGGATCCGTGAAACGATAGGGTGCGCCGTGCACGACCTCGGCGACCATCGCGAGCGAACGCACCGTGCGCGCGCCGACGCCCGGCGTCAGCAGCAGCTCCGGAAAATCGACGGGACCCCGCTCGGCGGCTGCGGCGAGCGTGCCGTGCAGGCGGCGTGCGAACACGTCCTTGGGGCGGACGTCGTGGTGCGCTGGCATGATCAGATGCGGCAGCATGCCTTGCGCCGGCGCTGGCCCGGTCCCGACGAGCCGCTCGAATTCGGAGAGAATGCGATCCGGGCCGAGATCGTTCAGCAGCTCGAGCTGGGTCGCCCGGGACAGATCGGCACGATGGTCGGTGAGATTGACGATCTCCCCCTGCTGCGGCCCGTCGATCGCGCTGTGCGGCGTATCGACAAAGCTCTTCAGCGCCTCGGAATGCCAGTGATAGCGCCGTGCCTGTCGCTTGTCGCCGTTCATGCCCTGCTGCACCACCGTCCATTTGCCGTCGGCGGTGACGAAGAAGCCGTGGAGATAGAGATCGAAACCGTCCTGCACGGCCGCGCTGTCGACCTTTGCCACCAGACGGCTGACACGGGTCAGCTCGATGCCGTCGAAGCCGACGCGCTCGCCGAGCTGCATCAGCTCGTCCGGCGTCTTGCGGGAATGCTGGCCACGACCACCGCAGACGTAGATCCCGAGCTCGTCCTGAAGCGGCCCAAGGCCGCGCTTCAGCGCGCCGATCACCGAGGTGGTGATCCCGGAGGAGTGCCAGTCCATGCCCATCACGGCCCCGAACGATTGGAACCAGAACGGATGTGACAGGCGCTGCAAGAACGCATCGCGGCCGTAATGCAGCACGATGGATTGAGTGACGATCGCCCCCAGCGTGGACATGCGGCTTGCAAGCCACGGCGGAACCCGCCCGGTGTGGAGAGGAAGATCGGCGCTGCCGGTACGTCTGGTCATGAGCGCAACGAGGCTAGCCGAATTCTGCGACGGTTGCATCAGCGGAATGCTGCGTTGCACTGGGCGGGGGAGCGAAGCCGGCCAGCAGGCGTTGAGGGGGCTGCGCGTACGCAATGACGGGGACAGCAATGAACTGGGAGGCCCTCATCGCCGAGCTCGACAGCATGCTCGGCTGGATACCCACGTGGTTCGTTGGCCTTAGTCTGGTTGCCGGGGCGATCCTTTTGGCCCTTGCCTTCTATCGGTTTGCGACCTGGCTGCTAAATCGTTCCTTCGGAACTCGCCTCCCGCTGCTGCGCGTGTTCGTCGACCGGACCGCCGGTCCCGCCCGGCTCGCGCTCTGCCTCGCCGCCGTCGCATTGGTGCTGCCCTTTGCGCCGCTCGATGACGAGATTCGAACGCCGCTGACGCGCCTGTTCGTCGTGGCGTTCATCGCGCTGATCGGCTGGATATCGATCCGGATCGTCGACATGAGCGCGGCGCGCTACCTGCAGAATTTCCGCGACGTCACCGAGAACTTCATCGCGCGCAAGCATGTCACGCAGGTACGCGTGTTCAAGCGCGTCACCGACACCATCATCGTCATCATCACCGTCTCCGCCGCGCTGATGACGTTCGACTCGGTGCGACAGTACGGCGTCAGCCTGTTCGCCTCCGCGGGCGCAGCCGGCATCATCGTTGGTCTCGCCGCGCGCCCGCTGCTGAGCAATCTGATCGCCGGCTTGCAGATCGCGATCACCCAGCCGATCCGCTTCGAGGATGCCGTGATCATCGAGAACGAATGGGGCTGGGTCGAGGACATCGCCTCGACCTATGTCGTGATCCGGCTGTGGGACTGGCGCCGCATGGTGGTGCCGCTCTCCTACTTCATCGAGAAGCCGTTCCAGAACTGGACGCGCGACACCGCATCGCTGATCGGCGTCATCGCGCTCCATGTCGACTATCGTGCCGACGTGGCCCGCATCCGTCGCTGGCTCGAAGGTGCCGTCAAGGACTCGAAGCTGTGGGACGGGGAAGTGGTCAATCTCCAGGTGATCGACGCGGATGCTCGCACCATCGAGCTTCGCGCACTGGTCAGTGCGCGCAACGCGCCGCAATCCTGGGACCTGCGCTGCGAAATGCGGGAGAAGCTGATCGCCTTCATCCGCGACGAGATGCCGGAAGCCTTGCCCCGCGAGCGCGCCATTCTGATCCCGTCGGGAGATGATGATGGCGACTTCCTGCGCCGCGCCGCGCGGCCGGAGAAAATGCAGGCGAGGGTTGACAACTGAACGTGCGGCCCGACGGCCTCGTTGCTCGAGCATCTTTCTTGCTTCCAGGCCCGCTCCATTCTGAGCGCGATCTCCCGCCGACGCACCTAGCCCTTGTTGACGAGACCTGATCTTTTGTACGATAGTACAAATGACATGGTACGAAAGCCCACCAGCAGGGAAGCGGCCCGCAAGCCGAACCTCCGCGAGGCGATCCTCGCCGCGGCCGAAGAACTGTTCGCCATCCACGGATTTAATGCCGTGTCGGTGCGGGACATCGCGCTAGCCGCGGGAGCCAATCCCGGCAGCGTGACCTATCATTTCAAGACCAAGGACGGCCTGCTGCTGGAGATCTACCGGCGCCATTGCGGGCCGATGAATCTGCGCCGCTCCGAGCTGCTCGCTGCCGCGAGGCGCGTGCGCGATCTGAACGACCGGCTCGAGGCGATCGTGCGCGCCTATGTGCTGCCGGCCTTCACCTCGGGCAGCGATCTCGCCGGTGGCGGTGCGCGCTTCACGCGGCTGCGCGCCGTGATGTCGGCCGAAGGCAACGACGTCGCCCGAAAGATCATCGCGCAGACCTTCGACGACACCAGTCATGCCTTCATCGACGCCATCCACGATAGCCTGCCGCAGATTCCGCGCATTGACATCGTCTGGCGCAGCCATTTCCTGCTCGGCGCGCTCTATTACTCCCTGGTGACGCCGGAGCGCGTCTCGCGCCTGTCGCGCGGGGAGGCTGACGGCGGCGACGCCGCTACTGCCATCGAACAGTTGGTGCAGGCCACCGTTGCCGCGCTCCAGGCGCCGGCGCTCGACCAGGCCGCGCCGGCGCGGCGGCCTGTCGTCAGCAGCAAGTCCTAGAACAGGCGGTTTCGCTGCGGCGGTTCATCCGATGACGATCCTGGTCGACAATCCGGCGCGCCCTGTTCGAGTCGCCGATCACCGCGACAGGCCGTCGAGTACCGCCAGCAGCCGATGATGTCAGAACGCAAGAAGGGAACTCTCCCATGAAAACAGGCCTCGTCGTCACCGCCCATCCCGGCGATTTCGTCTGGCGCGCCGGCGGCGCCATCGCGCTGCATGCGAAGAAGGGCTATCGCATGAAGATCGTCTGCCTGTCCTTCGGCGAGCGGGGCGAGAGCCAGTTCGCCTGGAAGGAGGAGGGCGCGACGCTTGACACGGTCAAGGCCGGCCGCAAGGACGAGGCGGAGCGGGCAACCAAACTGTTGGGTGCCGAGATCGAGTTCTTCGATTGCGGCGACTATCCGCTGAAGCTCACCGAGGCGCATTTCGACCGCATGGTCGACCTCTATCGCGAGCTCAATCCGAGCTTCGTGCTGACGCATGCGCTGGAAGACCCCTACAATTTCGACCACCCGAACGCAGCACATTTTGCCCAGGAGACTCGCGTCGTGGCGCAAGCGATGGGCCACAAGCCCGGCGCGCCGTACAAATATTCGGCCCCGCCGGTGTTCCTGTTCGAGCCCCACCAGCCCGAGCAGTGCAACTACAAGCCGGACACGATCCTCAAGATCGACGAGGTCTGGAAAGAGAAATACGAAGCGTTCCAGATCCTCGCCGCGCAAAAGCATCTGTGGGGCTATTACGAGCGCGTGGCGCTCAATCGCGGCATCCAGGGCAGCCGCAACACCGGGGTGCCTATGACCTATGGCGAGGCCTATCAGCGCCTGTTTCCCACCGTTGCGCAGGAGCTGGCATGAAGCCAGCCCGGACTGTCAAGCTGAAGGCCGTGCTCGGCGGTCACCCGCATGTTGAGGCGGTGAAGAGCGGCGCGCTCCGGTCCGACCTGTTCGATCTCGACTTCATCGCATACACGCCGACCAATACCGCGTTCAAGCCGATGGTGCGCGAGCAGGCCTTCGATGTCTGCGAGATGGCGATCGTCACCTATTTGATGGCGAAGGCCCATGGCAAGCCGCTGGTGCTGTTGCCTGCGACGATGCTCGGCCGTTTCCAGCAAGCCTATGCGCTCTACAATCCCGCGCATGGAACGCTCGGACCGTCCGACCTCGAAGGCAAGCGCGTCGGCATCCGCTCGTTCGCCACAACCACCGGGGCCTGGATCAGAGGCATCCTCGCCAACGACTACGGTGTCGACCTCGCCAAGATCCGCTGGGTCTCGTGGTCGTGACAGAGCAACTGGCGAAATCGCGTCCTGACGTGGTCGCGGGCGTCTATGATCTGCTCAAGCGGAACAAGGATCAGGTGGGCCCGGCGGCGGTCCCCGACCTCGTGCCGTTCGGGATCGAGGCAAATCGCAAACCGTTGGAGCTGATCCTCGACTATGCATTCCAGCAGGCGCTGATCCCGCGCCGCTACGCGGTCGAGGAGCTGTTCGATGCGACGATTCAAGGACTGAGCTGATGGCAGGTGATCCCAGGCGCTGGCAGATCGGGCTGGTCGGCTACGGCGAGGTCGGCAGGATCCTGGCCGAGGATTTGCGGCGGGAGGATATCAAGGTCGCCGCTCACGACATCAAGCTTGGAGGCGAGCAGGGCGACTCGCTCAGGGAGCATGCAGCGACATTCGGAGTGACGCTCGCGGCGTCCCATGCCGAGCTGACTGCGAGATCCGACTTCATCATCTCGGCGGTCACGGCGAGCCAGGCCGTTCCGGTCGCGAAGGCGTGCGCGGCTGCGATCAACCAGGGCACCTGGTTCCTCGATTTCAATTCGGCATCGCCCGGCTCCAAGCAGCGTGCGGCTGCGCTGATCGACGGCGCCGCCGGCCGCTACGTGGAGGGCGCGGTGATGACCTCGGTGCCGCCTTATCGCATCAAGGTGCCGCTGCTGCTGGGAGGTCCCGATGCGAGAGAGCTGGAGCCGCTGCTGAACGCGATCGGTTTTTCGGCGAAGGTAGCGAGCGACAGGTTCGGCGTATCATCGGCCGTGAAGATGTGCCGCAGCATCATGGTCAAGGGCCTCGAGGCCATGGTCATCGAGAGCTTTACCACCGCGCGCGCCTACGGCGTCGAGGATGCGATGCTGGCCTCGCTCGCGGAAACCTTTCCCGGCATCGATTGGGAGCAGCAGGGCGCCTATTGTTTCCAGCGTGTGATCGAGCACGGCCGCCGCAGGGCGGAGGAGGTGCGTGAAGTGGCTGAGACCGTGCGCGAGGCGGGCCTGACGCCCTGGTCGGCGCAAGGCACGGCCGAACGGCAGGCCTGGGTGGCCGATCTCGCCGATGAGGGGCTGTTTGGGGCCAGAGGCAGCGAAAAGTTCGCCCGCAGCGCGGATTGGCGCACCGAGGCGGATCGGATTCTGACCAGGATCAAGCCCGAGAAGTAGGACGCAAGTTCAAGACTTCGTCGTGCGGCAGCCGGTAAGCTCGTCACGGGCACTCTCGATCAAATCAATCAGAGTCCCGGCTTGCCGCGCGACCTCGGTCGCATGTTCGGTGCGGAACTCGGCGAGGATCGTGCGAATGCACTTGTCGGCGGTGTCCAGCGTCCACAGCGCGTGGGCGAGGTCATCCTGGTTCCGCACCGCCCTGATATCGAGGCTCGACAGGACTTCGCCGATGCCGTTCAGTCGCTTGACGGCCGTCTCGGCCGGCGTGCGGGCTCGAATGGAATGATAATCGATGCTGCTGAATGCGCCGAACACGTCGATGCCTCCCCACTGAACGCGACATCGGTACCGGCCCACCATGACCGGCACGCGGGAGTTGCAATGCGCTCATCTATCGGGCATCCGCTGAGAATCTGCTATCCGGATTAGTACCGGATTCGGAATAGCGAAACTCGGAGCGGTAACATCAGGCGGCATTTGGCCGCTCTGCAACTCAGCTATGCGTTCAGTCTGTGTGGGTACCGGGCCGGAACAAAGCGGGCCGCGGCCGCACGAAGGTCTGCCGGCCGCTCTTGAAGCCCATCACGACGACGGGCAGTTCGCCGATGGCGAAGCGGCTATCCTTGATGTCCAGTACGATCAAATCGGCGGGATTGCCGACCCTGATGCCGTAGTCGCCGAGGTTCATCAGCCGCGCCGGCTGCTCGGTCACGAGATCGAGGCAGGTGTCGAAATCGCTCACCGAGGCGTGCGCGACATTGGCGTAGAAATTCGCCATCCGCAGCAGCGAGGCGTCGCCGAACGGGGTGAACGGATTGAGCACGTTGTTGGTGGCGACCGAGCACACGACGCCATCGCTCGCGAGCTTGTGGGCCAAAGTCAGGCCGCGCGGCGCGTTATGGGTGGCCTCGCGTCCCTTCAGATAGAGGTCGGTCGCGGGCAGCACGGTGACCGCGACGCCGGCCCTTGCCAGTTGCGAGGAGGCGGCCTGCATCCGCTCCGGCGGCAGGGCCGAGAGTTTGGTCGCATGGCCGATCGCGACCCGTCCCCCGTAGTTGCGCCGCTCGGTCTGTCGGCAGACCTCGTCGAGATGCCACCAGGAGGGATCGAGATCGAAGTCGAGATGAAGGTCGACGTCCACGTCGAACTGCTCTGCGAGATCGAAGATGCGCGCCAGATGGGCGTTCGGATCGCTGTCCGTATAGGGACAGCCGCCGATGGCTTCGCCGCCGTCGTGCAGCGCCTGCACCAGCAGTTCGTCGCTGCCCGGATCGTTGGTCAGCCCCTCCTGC
Source organism: Pseudomonadota bacterium (assembly GCA_023433965.1). Classification (GTDB taxonomy): domain Bacteria; phylum Pseudomonadota; class Alphaproteobacteria; order Rhizobiales; family Xanthobacteraceae; genus Bradyrhizobium. The sequence continues at coordinate 8,171 of JAEYTQ010000381.1, forward strand.
GGGAAGACGCAGAGTGACAGGTCGATCGCCCAGGCGTAGTCGCGCTTGAGCGCCTTGACCGCCTCGAAGCCACGCAGGCCGATGCGCGGATCGATCTCGACATGGGTTCGCATGCGCGTCGTGCCGTGCACGATGGCGCGTTCGAGCACCTTCGCGCCGCGCGCGTAGATGTCCTCGACCGTAAAATCCTTCTTCATGCCGGCGACGGCGCGAATCGCCTCGGAAACGCTGCCGTGATCGTGGCCGCAGCGCCCGAGCAGGCAGGCCTTGTCGAGATGGATGTGGGTGTCGACGAAGCCGGGCAGGGCGAGGTGTCCGCCGAGGTCGACCTCGGCCGCTTCGCAGGCCAGCCGCGGCTCGATCGCGGCGATGCGGCCGCCCTTCACGCCGATATCGACGGGTGCGACGGACGATCGCAACAGCGCGTTGCGGAAGATCAGGTCGAAGACGGCGGAAACGGTCATGGCGTTGGATTCAGCTGACGCAGCCTAGCGGAAGCCGAGGGAGCGGGCAGCTCCAGATTGTGTGCAGCAGAGGCAGCAAACTGTATAAAAAATGTGCATGCACTTTGCGACCTGAATTGTAGAATGCCGGCTCTCCGGAGAACCCGCAATGTCCGCTCCTGCCCCAGCCGAACGCCCCATGACCGATGCCGAGATCGTTGCGGCCTACCTGACGGCCTCGATGATACCCGATCCCGATGCGGCGGCGGCCTACATGAAGCCGGGCACGGTGATCACGTTCACCGGCGG
>JAEYTQ010000409.1 GCA_023433965.1 Pseudomonadota bacterium
CTCCTGGTGCGAGATCGGCGCCATGAAATCGGTCGAGCGCGTCGATTCGCGGATGTTCTCGTCCGCCGCCATGCTGCGTTCGAGATGATAGCTCTCCAGCAGGCTCGCGGCCGATTTGCGGCGCAGCACACGCTCGAGCTTCCAGGACAGGTTCTCGGCGTCTTCGAGCCCGGAATTGGCGCCGCGCGCGCCGAACGGCGAGACCTGGTGGGCGGAATCGCCGGCGAAGACCACGCGGCCGTGGATGGAGCGGTCCATCCGCCGGCACTGGAACTTGTAGAGCGAGATCCACTCGAATTCGAACTTGTCGTGGCCGAGCATGCGCGCGATTCGCGGCCGCACGTTTTCCGGCTTCTTCTCGACCACAGGATCGGCGTAGCGATTGAGCTGAAGGTCGATACGCCAGACGTCGTCGGGCTGCCGGTGCAAGAGCGCCGAGCGCCCGGCATGGAACGGCGGATCGAACCAGAACCAGCGTTCGGTCGGAAATTCCGCACTCATCTTGACGTCCGCGATCAAGAACTGGTCCTCGAACACCTGGCCTGCGAATTCGGCGCCGACCATCTGCCGCAGCGAGGATCGCGCACCATCGCATGCGACGACATATTGCGCATTCAGGCGATAGGCGCCCTCGGGCGTCTCGATCGTCAGCACTGCGGAATCGTTACGCTGCTCGAGTGCCATCCCCTTGTTGCGCCAGCGCAGGTCGATCCCAGGCAGCTCGTTGATGCGATCGACCAGATAGGCCTCGGCGTAATACTGCTGGAGGTTGATGAAGGCCGGCCGCTTATGACCGTCCTCCGGCAGCAGGTTGAACTGATAGAGCTGGGAGTCGCCGTGGAAGATGCGGCCGACACTCCACACCACGCCCTTCTCGACCATGCGGTCGCCGACGCCGAGCCGGTCCCAATATTCCAGCGAGCGTTTCGAGAAGCAGATCGCGCGCGAGCCTTCGCCGATGCGGTCGGCATCGTCCAGCAGCACGACGCGCTGGCCGCGCTGGGCCAGATCGATCGCCAGCGACAGGCCAACCGGGCCGGCACCTACGATCACGACCGGATGCTCCGCAGGGCTCGACGCGGGGCGGTCCTGATCGGGGTGACGGCGATAGCCGAACTGGGTCTTGGCTTGAGCGGTCTTGGCGTGAGGGGTATTGGCCGGCGCCATACACGAACCTCGGCTCTGGTCAGAAGAGGACTGATCTGCTAGATAGTCTCACGTGCAACTATTTTGGACCGGAGCCGGCCGGCCGTCAACCGGAATTCGGAGTGCTCTTCTTGGCGAGGACATCCAGCGACGTCGCGTTGAAGACGCGGCAGGCCGACGAAGCTGCGGCGCGGCCAAAGCCGCGGCTCGATCTGTTCAAGTTTGTGCCGTTCCGCCTCAACCGGCTCGCCGCGGAAGTCAGTTCCGCGCTCTCGGTCGAATATCAGGAACGGCACGGTCTCGACATTCCGGCCTGGCGCGTGATTGCCACGCTCGGCTTCCGCGTCGATGCCTGTAGTGCGCAGTACATTGCGCAATGCACGCGGACGCACAAGTCCACCATCAGCCGTGCAGTGACCATGCTGCTCGACGAACGCCTGGTCGAGCGGGTCGAGAACCAGGCCGACCGCCGCGAATTCCGGTTGCGACTGACCAGGAAGGGCCGCGCGCTGTACGAAGAGCTGTTCCCGCAATTACTGCGGCGCGAGGACGAAATCCTCGCATGCCTCTCCGCGCAGGAGCGCAAGCAGCTCTCGACCCTGCTCGACAAGATCGAGCAGAGCCTCGATCTGATTCAGACCAGCGAAGAAGCCGACGCCAAGCAGGCGTATTAGGCCGCTCTGTCACTCCGGGGAGCGCCCTCTTGGGCGCGAGCTCGGAACGACGCCATCGCCTCACTTCGCAAACGATCTTGTCGGCGGCAGATGCAGCGCGAAGGCGTCGACCTTGTCGCTGGCGCGCGGATAGATTTCCGTCACGATCGGATCATGACCGGGGATGAACCTATCGGGGTGACCGGCGAGGCGCTCGATCGCCTCCCAGCCCATCGCCATGTCGCCGACATTGTAGACGATCGGGAATGGGCTCCTGCGCTGGAGATTGGCGTAGTAATGCGCCGCATCCGAGGCCAGCACCACGGAGCCGCGCGCCGTCTCGACCTTGACCACCTGCAAGCCGTCGGAATGGCCGCCGACGCGGTGCACGGTCACGCCCGGCGCGACTTCGCCATCGCCCGAATAGAACGTGACACGCTCGCCATAGACATGGCGCACCATCAGCGTGACATGCTCGACCGAGAACGGGTGGCGCAACAGACCGTTGCACATGCAGCGCCCGGTCGCGTAAGCCATCTCGCGCTCCTGGAGATGGAAGCGCGCGTTGGGGAAGCGGTCGAGATTGCCGGCGTGGTCGTAGTGCAGATGCGTCACTATGACGTCGCGTATGCTCGACGCCGCGACACCGAAACGCTCCAGCGCGTCGACGGGATTGAGCGTGAGCTTGCGCGCCCGCGCGCTCGCCTCCTCGGCATTGAAGCCGGTATCGACCAGAATGTCGCGGCCCTGCCCTCGGATCAGCCAGACGAAATAATCGAGATCCTGTGCCGCGCTGTCATGCGGGTCGGGCTGGAGGAAGTTCATCTGGGGGGTGCGGGGCGACATCGTCGCATAGCGTAGGGCGTAGATTTCGTAGGCGTTTCCCATGATCTTGCTTTTTTCCGAGTTGGTTCTTGCGGGACGGTCGCGCGTACCAAGCCATCGCCGGCAGGAAAGGTCAAACGTCGGGGGGCGCGGCGAAGGCAGGGTGCAATGTGAGACCAATCACATCCTCATCGCCAGCGTTGCCCTAACGTACCGCCGATAGGATCGAGGTCACCGAGGACTGTCATGACAACCCGTCCATTCCGCTGGCAGCATGCCCCTGGGCGGCGGCCCATTGTCACGATAATGCCGAATCTCCAAGCGGTTGACGCCCCCCGTCCCCGGTTTGATAATGAGGTAAGCGTAAGTTAAGGTCGCCGCGGCGCAAGCTGGAACGGCGCCTTTTTGGCTGGACCGCGCTGATTATGAAAACTCGCTTGTTTTTCCTTCTGTCCTTGCTCGTCTCACTTGTCCCGACTGCGCCGTCGCTTGCAGCCGGCGACCGCTTCGCGCTCGTCATCGGCAACGCCAAATATCCGGATGCGGACGCTCCGCTCAAGGAACCGATCAATGATGCGCGTGCTGTCGCCGATGAGCTGAAGCGCGACGGCTTTTCGGTCGAGATCGGCGAGAACTTGACCGGCGATGGCATGCGCCGCGCCTTCGACAAGCTCTACGGCAAGATCAAGCCCGGATCGGTGGCGCTGGTGTTCTTCAGCGGGTTCGGCATCCAGTCGGCGCGCCAGAGCTATCTGCTGCCGGTCGATGCGCAGATCTGGACCGAATCCGACGTGCGCCGCGATGGTTTCAGCCTCGAGACCGTGCTTGGCGAGCTCAATACCCGCGGCGCCGGCGTCAAGATCGCGCTGATCGACGCCTCCAGGCGCAACCCGTTCGAGCGCCGGTTCCGCAGCTTCTCGGCCGGCCTGACCCCGGTCATCGCACCGAACGGCACGCTGGTGATGTACTCGGCGGCGCTGGCCTCGGTGGTCTCGGACGCCGGCGGCGACCGCAGCCTGTTCGTGCAGGAACTGCTGAAGGAAATCCGTGTCCCCGACCTGATGGCCGAGGAGACGCTGAACCGCACCAAGATGGGCGTCACCCGCGCCTCGCGCGGCGAGCAGGTGCCGTGGATTTCCTCGTCATTGGCCGAAGATTTCTCGTTCATTCCCGGCGCCGGCGGATCGCGCCCCTCGACGCCGCCGCCGGCACCTCCCGCTGCGCCGGCCGTCGTCGCCAACAATCCTCCGCCCGCGCCGCCGGCACCGCCGCCGAAGCCGGCCGAAACGGTTGCGGCACCGGCTCCCGCTGCGCCGGCCGCGCCGGCACCTGCACCTGCGCCCGCACCGAAGCCGCAGATTGAGGCCGCCCTGCCACCGCCGCCACCGCCGGCGAAACCGGTTGATCCTGCACCCGACGCACCGAGCATGGAGGGCGGACCCAGCGCCGCCGTCCTGGCCGACGATCCCACGATCAAGGGCCTGACCGCGAAGATTGCCGCCAATCCTGACGACGTGAACGCGCTTTACCGGCGCGGTCAGGTCTATGCCAGCAAGGGCGCCTACAACCTCGCGATCAAGGATTTCGACGACACCATCCGGATCAACGCCAAGGACGTCGAGGCCCTGAACAACCGCTGCTGGACCCGGACGGTCGTCGGCGACCTCCAGGGCGCGCTGAAGGACTGCAACGAGGCGCTGCGGCTGCGGCCGAACTTCGTCGATGCGTTGGACAGCCGCGGCCTCGTCAACCTCAAGTCGGGCGCGGTGAAGAACGCCATCGCCGATTTCGACGCCGCGCTGAAGATCAACCCGCGCTTGACCTCGTCGCTCTATGGACGCGGCATCGCCAAGCAACGCAACGGCTCGGCCCAGGAAGGGGCGCTGGACATCGCCAATGCCAAGGCGATGGATCCGAACATCGTTCAGGAGTTCGCAAGTTACGGAGTGCGTTGATATTTTTTTGAGTTGAGGCCGTCCAGGGGTCGAACCTTGAACAGCCCTGGAAAGACCAATGTGGCGGATGCCGCAACACGCCTTTTCCGGGCGCTTGTTGCCGGAATTTTGAAGCACGCGAGCTGGCTGCGCAGGAGGGACTGGCTATGAAATCGGCTGCAAGAGCTGCAAGAGGGCTTACCGCGATTCTGTCCATCATCACCGTCGGCGCCGTGCTGTCATTGCCGACGTCGGCCGCCTATGCGGGCGACAACGGCAACAGCAAGAATGTCACCGAGGACGAGATCGTCCGTGCGCTGGCGCCGGCTCCGAAGAAGCCACTGACCCGCGGCCTCTCGATCGGCCCGCAGACGGAAACCGCGCCGAACGCGGCCGAGACCAAGCTGTTGCAGTCCGTCCGCGGCCGCTCGACACGCTCGCTGTCGTCGACCGAGCGCGAGGAAATCGCCTCGGTCGCCAAGGACAAGCCAAACATCGACCTCGAAATCACGTTCGATTACAACTCCGCCAATATCAGCGCCAAGTCGATGGCGGCGGTGCAGGCGCTCGGTCGGGCGTTGACCAGTCCGGACCTGAAAGGCTCCACTTTCGTGGTCGCCGGCCACACCGACGCGGCCGGCGGTGAAGCCTACAACCAGGATCTTTCCGAGCGCCGCGCCGATTAGATCAAGCGCTACCTCGTCGAGAAGTACAGCATCTCCGCGACCGACCTCGTCACCGTAGGCTATGGCAAGAGCAAGCTCAAGGATCCGGGCCAGCCGCTGGCGGAGGTCAACCGCCGCGTGCAGGTGGTCAATATGGAAAACAAGACCACCGCGTCCAAGTAGCGCGACGTAATCCTTTGCAGTGACGAGTTGTGATGTGGTGTAAGGTCTCGCTCAAGCGCGTCCCGCAGCCTTGCGGGACGCCGCTTTGTTTCAGGGAAACGCTCCGTTTGGGCCTCGCGCGGATGGCCGTGAGCCAGGTCAGGATGATCCGGCGATGAATTTGACTGAGTATCTCAAGCCGGCCGGAACCGTGGTGTTCGTCGTTGCGCTCGGCGTCGGCTATTACCTGTTCGAGCATCGCAAGCGCCCCGAGCCGAAGGAGACGCCGAGCGAGGCGCTCGTCATCGTGACGAAGTCGACCAATGCCTGCTTCTCCGATCTGGTGCGCGTGACCGGCTTCTTCGTGCCGCGCCGCGAAGCGGTGGTCGTTGCCGACCAGGAAGGCTCCAGGGTTACCGACCTCCTCGTCACCGAGGGGGCCATCGTCGCCGACAACCAGGAGCTGGCGCGCCTCACCCCGCCGCCGCAGATTCCGGGCCAGCCGCAGCGGCCCGGCGCGCAGGGCCCGATCTCGCTGAAGGCGCCGGCGCCGGGCCTCATTACCGAGGTCCGTACCATCGTCGGCGCGCCCGCCTCGCCACAGGCCGGTCCGATGTTCCGCATCGCCGTCAACAACGAGATCGAGCTCGACGCCCAGGTTCCGGCGGTGCACATGTCCAAGCTCACGGCCGGCGCGACCGTGCGCATCAGCCGCTACGACGCGCCGGATCTGATCGGGCGGGTCCGGCTGGTTGCGCCCGAGATCGACCGTGCCACGCAGCTCGGCCGCGTCCGCATCAGCGTCGCCAACAATCCCTCGCTGAAGGTCGGCGTGTTCGCCCGCGCCTCGATCGACGCCAAGAGAAGCTGCGGCGTCTCGATCCCGAAGACCGCGATCGACCATCTCACCATTCAGGTGGTGAAGGGCAACACCATCGAGACACGCAAGGTGCGGGTCGGACTGTCGTCCGACACCGCGACGGAAATCCTGGAAGGCCTCGACGTCGGCGAGATCGTCGTGGCCGACGCGGGCTCGTCACTCCATGACGGCGACCAGATCAAGACCATGTTCGCCGATGAACTCGATCGCACGCGGGTACGCTGATGGCTCTCAATATTTCGGCTTGGTCGATCCGCAATCCGCTGCCGTCGGTCCTCTTTTCCATCATCCTTCTGGTCCTCGGCTGGGTGTCCTTCACCAAGCTCGCGATCACACGGCTGCCCTCGGCGGACATTCCCGTGATCTCGGTCGCGGTCTCGCAATTCGGCGCCGCACCCGCCGAGCTGGAATCCCAGGTTACCAAGACCGTTGAAGACGCCGTCTCCGGTGTCGAGGGCGTCAGGCACATCACCTCCTCGATCACCGACGGCCTCTCGGTCACCACGATTCAGTTCGCGCTGGAGACCAACACCGACCGCGCACTCAACGACGTCAAGGACGCGGTGACGCGTGTGCGCTCCAACCTGCCGCAGAACGTCACCGAGCCACTGATCCAGCGCGTCGACGTCATCGGCCTGCCGATCGTGACCTATGCCGCGATCTCGCCGGGCAAGACGCCGGAGCAGCTGTCCTATTTCGTCGACGACGTGGTCAAGCGGGCGCTGCAGGGCGTGCGCGGCGTCGCCCAGGTCGAGCGCATCGGCGGCGTCGAGCGCGAGATTCTCGTTTCGCTCGATCCCGACCGCCTGCAGGCGATGGGGCTGACCGCCGTCAATGTCAGCCAGAGCCTGCGCGGCACCAATGTCGACGTCTCCGGCTGCCGCGCCGAGATCTGCAAGAACGACCAGGCGATCCGCACGCTCGCCGTCGCCAAGACGCTGGCCGATCTCTCCGGCACCATGATCCCGCTGTTCTGCGGCGGCGAGGTCCGGCTCGACGATCTCGGCACCGTCACCGACACCATCGCCGACCGCCGCACCTTTGCCCGCTTCAACGGCGAGCCGGTGGTCGCGCTCGGCATCAAGCGCTCCAAGGGCGCCAGCGACGTGAAGGTGGCCGAGGCCGTGCAGAAGCGCATCGACGCGCTGAAGGCCGCCTATCCCGACGTCGACCTGAAGGTGATCGACACCTCGGTCGAATACACCAACGGCAACTACCACGCGGCGATCTCGACCTTGTTCGAAGGCGCCATCCTCGCCGTCGTCATCGTGCTGTTGTTCCTGCGCGACCTGCGCGCGACCATCATCGCCGCGATCTCGCTGCCGCTGTCGATCTTCCCGGCGTTCTGGGCGATGGACCTGCTCGGCTTCTCGCTCAACCTCGTCAGCTTCCTCGCCATCACGCTGTCGACCGGCATTCTCGTCGACGACGCCATCGTCGAGATCGAGAACATCGTCCGGCACATGAACATGGGCAAGTCGCCCTATCGCGCCGCGCTGGAAGCCGCCGACGAGATCGGCCTCGCGGTGATCGCGATCTCGCTGACCATCATCGCGATCTTCGCGCCGGCGAGCTTCATGTCGGGCATCGCCGGACAGTTCTTCAAGCAGTTCGGCATCACCGTCTCGGTGCAGGTGTTCTTCTCGCTCTTGGCGGCGCGGTTCGTCACGCCAGTGCTGGCCGCTTACTTCCTCAAGGATGCGCCGCACGAGGAGAAGCCGCCGGGCCGCGTGCTGCGCGCCTATACGCGGCTCGTCACCTGGTCGGTGCGGCATCACTACGTCACCGTGCTGATCGGCCTTGCCATCTTCGTGCTGTCGATCTGGAGCATCGTGCTGCTGCCGCAGGGCTTCCTGCCGGCGCAGGACACGGC
>JAEYTQ010000474.1 GCA_023433965.1 Pseudomonadota bacterium
GGCGGCGCCATGCCCGATTGCAGGAAGCGCACCAGCGCGAAGAACGGGTCCATCGCCGCATAGGTGACGTTGGTCGCGTTCGAGCCGTTGGCCGAGGGGTCCTTGGCACCGCGGCGCCAGTTGGTGAACAGCGTGTTCCACTCGATCACGTCGAGCTTCACGTCGAAATAACACTCGGCCAGTGCCTGCTGCAGATATTCGTTCATGGCCAGCGGCTGCATCTGGCCCGAACCGGACGCGGAGGTCTGCGTCTTCACCGTCAGCTTCTTGTCGGGACCGAAGCCGGCCTCCTGCATCAGCTTCTGCGCGGCCGCCTTGTCGTACTTGATCTGGAAGCTGGGATTGCCGCGCCAGGGATGGCCGGGCTCGAAGGTGCCGGTCGCCGGCACCATCAGGCCGGCGAGAAGGCCGTCCCTGAGACCTTCACGATCGATGCAGAGGTTCGCGGCCTTGCGCACGCGAATGTCGTTCCAGGGCGAGCCCTCGACGCGCGAGAACTGCCACGGCCAGACGTGCGGCTGCTCGTTGGCGTAGAGCTTGAAACCGCGCTGCTTCAGCTCCGGCAGCGCATCCGGCGCCGGCGCCTCGACCCAATCGACCTGGCCCGAGAGCAGCGCCGCGGTGCGCGCATTCGCCTCCGGCATCGGCAGCAGTACCATCTTGTCGATCTTGGGCACGCGATCCTTGTTCCAATAGTTCGCGTTCTTCACCAGCTCGAGCCGCTCGCGCGGCGTGAAGCTCGCCATCTTCCAGGGGCCGGTGCCCGAGGCGTCCTTGGCAAATGCGGTCCAGGCGGCCTGCGACTTCGCCTTGGCGTCAGCGCCTTCCGCCTTGTCGTAGAAGGCCTGCCACTTCGCCGGGCTCGCCATGAACAGATTGGTGAGGTTGATCGGCAGGAAACTGTCGGGCTCCTTGGTGGTGAGCTCGACGGTCATGTCGTCGATCTTCTTCGCCGAGGCCAGCGTCGGCATGCGGGAGGCCGTGACGCCGACCTGGCTGGCGTCGAATTGCGGCGCGTCCTGCTTCAACACCTTCTCGACGTTCCACACCACGGCGTCCGCGTTGAACGGCGAGCCGTCGTGGAAAGTGACGCCGGGACGCAGCTTGAAGACCCATTTGGTCTTGTCGGCATCGTCGACCTTCCACTCGGTGGCAAGACCGGGGATCACCACGCTTGCCTTCTCGGCGGAGGACAGGTCCCAGCCGGTCAGCGCGTCGTACATCGTAAGACCGGTGAAGCGGTTACCTTCAAAACCCTGATCGGGCTGGCCCAGGGTGCGCGGAATATCGGCAGCGGTCATGCCGATACGCAGCACGGTCTGCGCGTCGGCCACGCGGGGCCATGCGGCAGCTGTCGTTAGAGCGAGCACCGCGATCAATGCCGCACGTGTCTTTTTCTTAGTAAGCATCGCCTCGTCCTTCTCCGGCTTTGGATGATTAATTTTGATGCAATGGTATGCAATGCCTATGCCAAGGAGAAACTTTTCCTGCAAATTGCCCCTGCGGCGACAAGTCCTTGTGGACGCCGAAAGACAGACCCGGCAGCCTGCCTATTCTGGCATCAAGATTGCAAGTTCGGCTCCGAAATCCCTGGGAGCCTGGACCATGCGTATTCGCTTATCGACCTGCCTCGCCGTGCTTGCGCTGGCGTCCTCCGCAATCTCGGCGCAGGCCGAAAGCGTCGTGCGCTACGGCATCTCGATGGCGGACATTCCGCTCACCACAGGCCAGCCCGATCGCGGCGCCGGCGCCTATCAGTTCTCGGCCTACACGATCTACGATCCGCTGGTGGCGTGGGAAATGGACGTCGCCGATCGTCCCGGCAAGCTGGTGCCGGGCCTCGCGACCGAGTGGAAGGTCGACGATACCGACAAGACCAAATGGCGCTTTGCCCTCCGCAAGGGCGTGAAGTTTCACGACGGCAGCGAGTTCAATGCCGATGCGGTGATCTGGAATCTGGACAAGGTGCTCAACGATAAGGCACCGCAATTCGACAAGCGGCAGAGCGCGCAGGTGAAGACGCGCCTGCCCTCGGTCGCCAGCTACGCCAAGATCGACGACTTCACGGTGGAGATCACCACCAAAACAGTCGATTCCTTTTTCCCGTATCAGATGCTGTGGTTCCTGGTGTCGAGCCCGGCACAGTACGACAAGCTCGGCAAGGATTGGGACAAGTTCGCCAGCCAGCCCTCCGGCACCGGTCCATTCAAGCTGACCAAGCTGGTGCCGCGCGAGCTCGCCGAACTCTCCAGGAATCCGGACTACTGGAACAAGAAGCGCATTGCGAAGGCCGACAAGATCGTGCTGGTGCCGATGCCGGAAGCGCTGACGCGCACCAACGCGCTGCTTGCGGGACAGGTCGATCTGATCGAGACGCCGGCGCCGGATGCGGTGCCGCAGCTGAAAGCGGCCGGCATGAAGCTGGTCGACAACGTCACGCCGCTCGTCTGGAATTATCACCTCAGCGTGCTGCCGGGTTCGCCCTGGACCGACATCCGCCTGCGCAAGGCGCTCAACCTCGCCATCGATCGCGAGGCGGTGGTGGGCCTGATGAACGGCCTCGCCAAGCCCGCGAAGGGCCAGGTCGATCCGTCGAGCCCCTGGTTCGGCAAGCCGGCCTTCGAGCTGAAATACGATCTTGCCGCGGCGAAGAAGCTGGTCGAGGAGGCCGGCTACTCCAAGGCCAAGCCTTTGAAGACGACCTTCATCATCGCGCAAGGCGGCACCGGCCAGATGCTGTCGCTTCCGATGAACGAGTTTCTGCAGCAGAGCTTCAAGGAGATCGGCATCGACATCGACTTCAAGGTGGTCGAGCTCGAGACGCTCTACACCCATTGGCGCAAGGGTGCGGCCGACGAGATGAACGCCGGCATTACCTCCAACAACATCGCCTATGTCACCTCGGACCCGCTCTATGCGATCGTCCGCTTCTTCCATTCCGGACAGATCGCGCCCGTGGGCGTCAACTGGGGCGGCTACAAGAACCCGAAGGTGGATGCGCTGATCGACGAGGCCAAGCAGACCTTCGACAGTGCCAAGCAGGACGCGCTGCTGGCGCAGGCGCATGCGCAGATCGTCGACGACGCCACGCTGGTCTGGGTCGTCCACGATACCAACCCGCACGCGCTGTCGCCGAAAATCAAACAGTTCGTGCAGGCGCAGCACTGGTTCCAGGACCTGACGACGATCGGGATGGAGTGAGGCTCGAGGCCGGCACGCAGCGGCGGCAAACACGCCTGTCGTTCCGGGGCGCGACGTAGTCGCGAGCCCGGGACCCATATCCACAGGCCGTAGTTTTGCGACGATTCGGAGTGCCGGCTCGCGCCGTAAGCGCTGCCTGTGGTTATGGATCCCCGCCCCCGTGCGCAATTGCGCACTACACTAGGCGGGGATGCCACCCGCCGATGTGGCTGACGTCAAGCCACATATGACGCTCTCCCTTCCGGCGCCCTACTTCGTCAGCAGCGCATAGGCGCCGGTCCAGCCCTCCGGCGGGGGATCGATCTGGAAGTCCTTGATCCTTGCCTCGTAGAGCCTGAACAGCTTTTCCAGCGTGTCGGCGTCCTCGCTGCGGCGGCCGCGCTCGATCGCATCAAGCGCCCCCTGCCAGTCGCGGCTGCGGTAGCAACCGAGCATCTCGATGGTGATGTTGCGCAGGCGCTGGAACGCGCCCGAATGCATCACGTCCTCGCGGCCGGCGATGGCATAGATCACTTCCGGCTCGCTCTTGCCCTTGACCATGATGAAGTCGAGCTCCAGGATCGCGAACTTCTCCTTGGCGGCGAGCGCCGTCCGCGAACCCACGATGATCGGGAAGCCGTATTCCTTCGACTGGCCCTCGAGGCGCGAGGCCAGGTTCACGCTGTCGCCGAGCACCGAAAAGTTCTTCTTCAGGTCGGACCCCTTGTTGCCGACGACGCCGATGCCGGTATTGAGACCGATGCCGACGTTGAGCGGGATGTAGACATGGCCGCCCTCGGCGGCCTCCTGCTCGCGCTCCCTGTTGACCTCGTCGATCTTCTCGAGCATCCGGATGGCGGCTTCGCAGGCGTTGATCTCGTGCTCGGCATCGTCGAGCGGCGCGTTCCAGAACGCCATGATGGCGTCGCCCATGTATTTGTCGATGTAACCCTTGCGCTCGATGATGACGTCCGTCAGCGGCGTCAGGAACCGGTTCATCAGCTCGATCAGACCTTGCGGATCGTGCTTGTAGCTCTCCGAGATTGTGGTGAAGCCGCGCACGTCCGAGAACATGATCGTCATCTCGCGCTCCTCGCCGCCGAGCACGAGCTTTTCCGGCGACTGCGCCAGCTGCTCGACCAGCAC
>JAEYTQ010000528.1 GCA_023433965.1 Pseudomonadota bacterium
CACCGTTCCCATTCTCACCCGCGACCGCCTGCCGGGAAAGCCCGGCGATCTCGAAGCCCGCTACATCGAGGCCGCCGTGCGCGGCATCATCGTCACGAGCATCTATCTGCCCAACGGCAATCCGCAGCCCGGACCGAAATTCGACTACAAGCTCGACTGGTTCGCGCGGCTGAGGCGCCACGCCAGGACCTTCATCAAGCAGGATCTGCCGGTGGTGCTCGCCGGCGACTACAATGTCGCGCCCACCGAGATCGACATCTATCCGACCCGGTCATGGGACAAGGATGCGCTGATCCAGCCGAAGAGCCGCGCGGCCTATTCCGCGCTGGTCAAACAAGGCTGGTGCGACGCGATCCGCAAGTTGCACCCGGACAAGCGCATCTACACGTTCTGGGACTACAAGCGGAACCGGTGGCCGCGCGATGCGGGCCTGCGGCTCGACCATCTCCTGCTCAGCCCTGCCCTCGCCCCGCGTCTGGCCAAGGCCGGCGTCGACAGGAAGATCCGCGGCGCGGACGGCGCCAGCGATCACGCGCCGGCGTGGGTGGTGTTGCGGTGATCCCAGCGGCAGGCTGCCGGACAAAACCCGAAAACAACCCCATGCACAGTAGCCGGCCCCTGCCCCGCCAATGACTTGCTGGCAATCCGAAAACAATTTGACCCGTCGCGCAAAACACTGGCAAAATGGCACCATCGAAGACGTCTACGTCGCCGCGGTGGAGTCCTTCAGATCGCGCCTTCATCGGGAATATTGAGGACGGTGCCGCAGGCCTTGCAATGCACGGCGTCGGCATCATGCCTCTGGAGCCCGCAAGTCGGGCACGGAAATCGCACCTTGCTGGGACTGAGCAGTGCGCGGGCGAGATTGAAGAACAGCGTGACGCCGAAAATCATGATCACGACGCTGATCAAGCGGCCGAGCGTGCCCGGCAGGGTGATGTCGCCGAAACCGGTCGTCGTCAGAGCCGTGACGGTGAAATACAGGGCGTCGGCGTAGTTCCGGATATCATCATTGCGAAACTTCTGGGTCTCGTAGACGATCCCGGTCATGACGAAGATGAAAACGGCGAGGTTCGTGACGGCGAAGATCACCTCTTCGTTGCGACGAAAGAACGGGGAATCGATGCGCAATCGCACCAGCATCTGGTAGTCGCGCAGCAGGCCCAACGTCCGCAGGATGCGGAGAAAGCCGCCCGCCTCGCCGGCAAGCGGCGCCAGGAAGGACACGATCGCAACCATGTCTGCCCATGTCGCGAGCTGGGCAAATTTTTGAAACGGATGCCGATCGACCAGGAGCCGGGCCGAGAAGTCGGCAAGCAGTGTGACGCCGAACACGACGTCGAGCGCCTCGATGAGGTCGCTGGGCGGCAGGAACGAGGTTGCAATGATGAACAGCACCGTCACGATATCGAAGCCGAGCAGCGCATAGCGGAAGCGCACGCCGTCCGGCGTCGCGCCCTCGTAGAGGCGGCGGACGTTGCTTCTGAGGGAGGTAGGGGTCACGGCACCATGATCGCGGTTCGCACGAATGATGCCAACTCGGAACGTGTGCCGCAAGGTCCGGCTCAATCTCGCTGTCTCTGTTGAAGAACGTTGTCAGCCCCCGAAGAGGCGGCGCTCGGGGAACGTTCGCGCTCTCCGGTCCCGCCGGCTACACTGCTCCGATTCCCGGAGCGCGCCCTTGGCCTTTCTCTTTGTCCTCAGCGTCGGCCTCGTCGCCGGCACCATCTCAGGCATCGTCGGGACCGGCTCGTCGATCATGCTGATGCCGGTGCTGGTCTATGCCTTTGGCCCGAAGGAAGCGGTGCCGATCATGGCGGTGGCCTCGGTCATGGCGAATTTCTCGCGAATCCTGGCGTGGTGGCGCGAGGTCGACTGGCGCGCCTGTGCAGCCTATTCGGTGACGGGCATCCCGGCCGCGGCGCTCGGAGCCCGGACCCTGCTCGCACTGCCCTCGCGCGCGGTCGATCTTGCCATTGGCCTGTTCCTGATCGCGATGGTGCCGGTGCGCCACGCCCTGGCGCGGCACGAGCTCAAGGCCAATCTCTGGCACCTCGCCATCGGCGGCGCGGTCATCGGCTATCTCACCGGCATCGTGGTCTCGACCGGCCCGCTCAGCGTGCCGCTGTTCCTGTTCTACGGTCTCTCCAAGGGCGCCTTCCTTGCCACCGAGGCGGCCTCGTCGCTGGGGCTTTACCTCAGCAAATCCGTGACCTTCGAACGCTTCGGGGCGCTGACCCCCGACGTCGCACTGAAGGGATTGATCGCGGGCTCGTCGCTGATGCTCGGCGCCTTCATCGCCAAGCGCTTCGTGCTGCACCTGAAGCCGGAGATGTTTCGCCTGCTGATGGACGGCATCATGCTGGCGGCCGGCTTGACGATGCTGTTGAACGCGTTCTGACCTCGAAGAGACATACCGCCGAGCAAAAGGTCCCAATGCATGCGCACCGTTTCCCTGATCGCCGCCGCCGGCATCGCGCTCCTGGCCACGCAGCCGGCATTCGCCGCCCAGCCGTTCGACGGCCTCTGGGCCTCGACGAAAAAGGATTGCCGCGACAAGGACGGTCCGGACAGCAAGACGATGATCGACCTCGACAACGTGATCAAGGGCAAGCCGGCCCCGCTGGTCGACCGCTACGAGAACCACTGCCGCATCGACCGCAAGACACCGGCCGGCGACGGCCTCGTGCTGTCCGCCACATGCTTCGAGTTCTGGGACGACTACAACAAGGGCGCGAACGGCCAAAAGACGACGATCAAACTGGCGCCGGGCACGAACGGCACGATCAAGATCGACGGGAAGCCATACGTGCTCTGCAAACGCAAGGACGAGCTGCCGAGAGCGCGGTAGCGCGGAACGCTTCGCATCTTTATCTCTGATCGTGCTAAGCACCCCGAACCGGGCAACGACTCAACATTCGATGGCCAAAAGCACCCTCTCCTTCGTCTGCCAGAACTGCGGCGCGGCCTATAACCGCTGGCAGGGCAAATGCGAGTCCTGCGGCGAGTGGAATACGCTGGCGGAAGAAGACACCAGCGGCAGCGTGCCGGTCTCGATCCGCTCCAAGCGCAAGGGGCGGACGTTCGCGCTGGAGAGCCTCGCCGGCAAGAGCCCGGATGCGCCGCGTCTGTCCTCGGGCATGACCGAGCTCGACCGCGTCACCGGCGGCGGTTTCGTGCGCGGCTCGGTGCTGCTGGTTGGCGGCGATCCCGGCATCGGAAAATCGACGCTGCTGACGCAGGCGACCAGCCTGTTGGCGCGCGCCGGCCACCGCGTCGTCTACATCTCCGGCGAAGAGGCGGTCGCGCAGGTGCGCCTGCGCGCCGAGCGGCTCGGGCTGTCGGATGCGCCGGTGCAGCTGGCCGCCGAAACCTCGGTCGAGGACATCGTCTCGACGCTGTCGGAGGGCGCGGTTCCCAGGCTGATCGTAATCGACTCGATCCAGACCATGTGGACCGACACCGTGGAATCGGCGCCCGGCACCGTGACCCAGGTGCGCGCCTCAGCGCAGGCGCTGATCCGCTTTGCCAAGAAAACCGGTGCCGCCATCATCCTGGTCGGCCACGTCACCAAGGACGGCCAGATCGCCGGCCCGCGCGTAGTTGAACACATGGTCGATGCGGTGATGTCGTTCGAGGGCGAAGGCTCGCAGCAATTCCGCATTCTGCGCGCCGTGAAGAACCGTTTCGGCCCGACCGACGAGATCGGCG
>JAEYTQ010000083.1 GCA_023433965.1 Pseudomonadota bacterium
CATTTCGCCTGCTCCAGTTCCGGCTGGTCGCATTCGACCTCGGGATAGCCGATGCAGAGATAGGCAATGAACTTCCAGCTGTCAGGCACGTCGAGAACGGCTTGCATGCGCGCGGGGTTCAGGATCGACACCCAGCCGAGCCCGATGCCTTCGGCGCGGGCGGCGAGCCACATCGCGGTGATGGCGGCGACCACCGAATATTCCGTCGTCTCCGGCATCGTCGCGCGGCCGAGGCCGTGGCCGATGTCGCTGGCCTTGTCGGCGAACACCGCGAGGTGGGCGGGCGCCTGCTCGAGTCCCGACAGTTTCAGCGTGGCATAGCGGGCGGCGCGGTCGCCGGAATAGCAGCTCAGCGCGGCGGCATTGCACGTTCTGAAATCCTCGATCACGGCGCGGCGCGTTCCGGCATCATCGACGATGACGAAGCGCCAGGGCTGGCTGAGGCCGACCGACGGCGAGAGGCAGGCCGTCTCGATGAGGCGCTCGATCGCACCGTTCGGCAAGGGATCGCTACGGAAGTGGCGCACGTCGCGGCGCCACACGAACAGCTCGCGCAGACGCTGGCGGAAGATGTCGTCGAACTCGACCATGAGGTCAGCGTCCCATCTGGAAGGAGGCGGCCACCAGCAGGATCAGAATCTCGCCCGTCTGCTCGAACGCGCCCAGAATGTCGCCGGTCTGCCCGCCGATCTGGCGGATGGCAAGCCGGGCCAGCATCAGGCCGGCTAGCGGCAGCAGGACCAGGCCGGCCAGCGCCTTGCCCGGCCCGAGCGCGAGGACGAGCGCGAGCGCTCCCAGCGCCAAGGCGATGGCAACGCTACGGCCCGGTGGCGAACCGGCGCCGGCCGACAGACCGTCGGGCCGCGCGGGCGGCACCAGCGACATGAAGGCGGGCACGCCTGCACGGGCCGCGGTGTGCGCAGCGCATAAGGCAAGCATCACCGCCCAGGGATCGGCGATCGCCGCGAGCGCGCTCCAGCGCAGGCCGAACGACAGGATGAGCGCGCAAGTACCATAAGTCCCGATCCGGCTGTCGCGCATGATCTCGAGCTTGCGTTCGCGCGTGCGGCCGCCGCCGAGCCCATCGGCGGTATCGGCCAGCCCGTCCTCGTGCAGCGCGCCGGTGACAAGCGCAGTCGTGCCCAGCGCGAGCAGGGCGGCCAAGCTCGGCGCCAGTCCGAACCGGCTGCCGATGCTGTAGACCAGGGCGCCGGCAAGACCGACCAGCAGGCCCGCGACGGGCAGCGCCCACGTCGCGCGCGCGATCGCGCCGTCGCCTGCGGGCTTTGGCGAAGCCACGGGAACGATCGTTACGAAGGATGCCGCCATCCGGAGATCGGCGACGATGTCCTGGAGAAGCTCGGCGCGCCGCATCATTTCAGTTTCATCGGTAGGCCGGCGACGACGAACTCGACCTCGTCGGCAGCAGCCGCAATGGTCTGGTTCATGATCCCGGCGGCATCGCGAAAGCTGCGCGCCAGTGCATTGTCCGGCACGATGCCGAACCCGACCTCGTTGGTGACGAGGACGACGGGGCTCTCGAGGTTGAGCAGGGTGGCCGCAAGCGCGTTCACCTCGTGCTCCCAGTTGCGTTCGGCATGCATCAGGTTCGAGAGCCAGAGGGTCAGGCAGTCCACCAGCCGTGCGCTGCCGCCATCGGTTGCGACCAGCGCCTGCACCAGATCGAGCGGGACCTCGCGTTCGAGCCAGTCCGTTCCGCGGCGAGCGCGATGCCTGGCGATGCGCTCCGCCATTTCACCGTCGAGCGCCTCGGCCGTCGCGATATAGAGAGGCTGGCCCGGAAAGGCACGCACACGCTCTTCCGCGCGGGTGCTCTTGCCCGATCGCGCTCCGCCCGTGATCAAGATGACGGCCATGAAGGTCTCCTTGGTGGCCTGACTAATCACCAAACGCGGCCAAAGACAAAGGTGAAATCAGGCCGCCAAGGGCTTGCGCTCCGGCTTCGCTTTGCGCAACAGGGGCGGGACAGGAGGCAGGCGTGAACTTTGCGGGCGCGATGGTGGTTGCGATGGCGGTGGATGCCTTTCTGGGCTGGCCGTCGTGGCTGTTCGCGCGGGTCGGCCATCCCGTCACGTGGGCCGGGTGGCTGATCGGTGCCATCGATGCCGCCTGGAATCGCGCCTCCGATCCGCCGCTATGGCGCCGGGCTGCCGGCGTGGCGGGTGCGGTCGTGGTGATCGCGCTCTCCGTGGCGCTCGGCTGGATCGTTCAATCGGCGCTGCCGTCGGGTTGGGTCGAGATCGTGCTGACCGGTGTCCTGGCCTGGCCGCTCGTCGCGCTGCGCTCGCTGCATGATCATGTGGCCGCCGTCGCAACGCCATTGCAGGCTGGCGACATCGCCGCGGCGCGCGAAGCGGTCTCGCGCATCGTCGGCCGCGATCCTGCGGCGCTCGACGAGGCCGGCATCGCGCGCGCTGCGATCGAGAGCCTCGCGGAAAACACATCCGACGGTATCGTGGCTCCCGTGTTCTGGGGCGCGCTGTTCGGCCTGCCGGGGATCCTCGGCT
>JAEYTQ010000595.1 GCA_023433965.1 Pseudomonadota bacterium
CCGCAATCGGCCGCGCTGGCGCAGCGCTACCTGAACGGTCTCGCCTGGGGCATCGCGCCGGCGCTCGGCTTCATCGCGGTCCGCGGCATGATGAGTGCGGTGAACCGGCCGCAGGCGCCGCTGTGGATCACGGTGGCGGCGATCCCGATCAATGCCGTCCTCGTCTATGTGCTGATCCACGGCCTGTTCGGACTGCCGGAGCTCGGCCTGTTCGGCGCCGGGCTTGCGACCACGCTGGTCAATCTCGGCACCTTCGTCGCCGCGCTCGCGATCGCCGCATGGCGGAAGCCGTTCGCGGACTATCGTCCGCTCGCCCGCCTGTGGCGGATCGACTGGCCGCTGATGCGACAGCTGATTGCGATCGGCGCGCCGATCTCGCTCTCGCTGCTGATGGAGTACGGCCTGTTCTCCTCGGCGGCGCTGCTGATGGGGCTGATCTCGACCACGGCGCTCGCCGCGCACCAGATCGCGCTCCAGGTCACCGCGGTGCTGTTCATGGTGCCGCTCGGCATCGGCATGGCGGCGACGGTGCGCGTCGGCCATGCCTTCGGCCGCAACGATCCGGCCGCGGTGAGGCGCGCCGGGCTCGCCGCGGGCGTGCTCGGAGCAGCTCTCGTCTCGGCCCTGACCGTCGCGATCATCCTCGGTCGCTACGAACTGGGCCGACTGTTCTTCGGCAGCAGCGGAGCGAGCGCGGCGACCGTCGAACTGACGGCGACGCTGCTGGTGGTCGGCGCGACGTTCTTCATCGCCGACGGCCTCCAGACCATCGTGGGCGGTGCGCTGCGCGGCCTGAATGATACCAGGATGACGCTGGTGTTCGCAGTGATCGGCTATTGGTGCGTCGCCTTTCCCGTAGGTTGGATGCTGGCATTCCACACGGGATTGGGCGCGCCCGGCGTCTGGGTCGGGTTCTCGGTCGGCACCTTCGTCTATGCCGGCCTCCTGATCTTGCGCTTCCGCATGCTGGCGCGCAGACTGATGGCATGACCCGCACGGTCCGCGCAGTCACTCCCGATGTCGATGCGGGCAAGCTGCTGACCGGAGCGCAGTTCGCCGACGCGTTTCGCGTGGAGATCGGAGCAGCGGCGATGAATGCCCGCGAGGCCTGCACCAGGATGGTGCTGCACGGCCCGCGCTGGATCGACCCGCTGCTGCGCTTGCGCAACGTTCTGGTGAAGCCGTTCGGGCTGAAGACATCCGGCCAAGGCGCGCCGGCGCCGGGCGGCATGATCGGCCTGTTTCCGGTGCTGAGCGAGACGCCGGACCGGCTGGTGGCCGGCTTCGACGATTCCCACCTCGACTTTCGCATCGTGGTCGACATTTCAGGCGATGCCGCGAACCGGCAGGTGACCTCAACGACGCTGGTGCGCACGCACAATTTGCTCGGACGGACCTACCTCGCGTTGATCATGCCCTTCCACAAGCTCGTCGTCCGCGGCATGCTGGGGCGGATCGTGGAGCCTGTCCGATGAACTGTGCGGGCCGACATTGACGAACACGCATGTTCAGCCCACCGGCCCTGGCGTCCAATTGTCCCCTGCGAGCGGACTGACTTTCACATCTGGAATGACACCGAGGTCCATGCTCGGATCGAAATGGCGCATCGCCCGCTCATTGAGGTCGATGATGCGGCCAGGTCTGAGTGGCCCCACGTCGTTTATCTTGACGATGACCTTCTTGCCCACGGCCTCGACGAGAGCATATTTCGGCCTCGCGCCAAATCCGACGCCCCCAAATTTCCGACGCAGACTCGTCTTGATGGCGGCCGTCCAGGCAGAGGGATCATAGCGCTCGCCGGAGGCCGTCTTCGGACCGCCTTCCTCCTTGCCGGGCTTGAATGGATTGTACGTCGACGCCGCGCCAACGATCGTCTCGCCGGAGGCGGCATCGACGGCGGCACTTGTGTGATCTCCACGCGTATCACTTCGAGCAACGGCAACAGACAAGGCAAGCGTAACCAGGGCGCCGCAAATTGCGGCGCTCGAGCGGAATAGCATCATAAGTCCTGTGAGTTTTTAGATTGTTCGGTTCCAGAACCGCACACGTGGTCAAGCGAACGCCGCAGCGCTCATGAACTTGCCGATCGCTTGCGGATTCGAGCCAACCCCTGGCTACGGAACCGTCGTGAGAACCGGTGTGGTTCTCACCTCGTGTTCAGCTTCTCGCCGATTAAACCAGAGAATGCGTCAGCAACATGACCCGATCGAACCTCGTGCGTGCAGCGACTCAGTGCCGCAGACCGCCGATCAGCGCCGCGCTGCGCACACGCGCATTGCTGTCGAAAGCCGCCGACGACGACGATGCGCCAGAACTCACTCCGCAACGCGTGCGGATTTATCTGTCGAGGCCTCCGACCATTCGCCCACGACGCGGTCGAGGTCGCAGAGATTCTGATGCATCTGCTCCAGCGAGAAGCCGAGCGCGAAGAAGCGCTCTGCGGTGTCGCCGGGCTGGCCGCGGATCAAACCGTCCTGACGGACCGACGCGACCGCCTCGGCGTAGTGCTGGAGCGCGACGTGGACCGGATGGATCGGCGGCGCGCCCGCGCCTTCGCGCAAGGCGGCGGCCGCCGAACGCAGGAAGCGCGCGATCACGGTCGACACCTCCGCCAGCGGAGCAGCCAACCGCGTCTGCACCTCGATCGGCAGCGGGACCACGGTGGCCCGCCCGATCATCACGACGTCGTGCCGCAGCCGCAGGATGGTTCGCAGCAACGGGCCGGTGTCCGGGCCGCTCGACAGCCGTGCCGCGCGCTCGCGCTCGGCTTCGGAACCGATCGCATTCATGCCGACCATGGCCGTGCCGATGCCGTCCTGGATCCGGTGCAGCGCGTCGTTGTCGCGGCCGCGCGTCAGGCCCGCGAGCAGCTCGGTGAGGGCGTCGGCGATCAGTTCGAGCAGTGTCGCCGCGCTGGCGCGGATCTGCCGCACCGCGCGCGAGGGCAGCACCAGGAAGGAGACCAGCAATCCAGTGACGGCGCCGACCGCGACCTCGCTGACGCGGTCGATCGCCGAGGTCAGGGGATCGGAGTGATGCATAGTCGGAACCAGCAGCACGATCACGGCCGTGACCGTCGCGGCGCTGAGGCTCGGATTGATCGCGGCGATGAAGGCGAGCGGGGCGACCGAGAGGACCAGAAGTCCCAGCAGGCCCGCTTCGCTGGAATAGGGGATCAGGATCGCGATGGCACCGCCATAGATCGCGCCGCCGATGGTGCCGAGCATGTAGTCGCGCGTCGCCTTCAGCGAGCGGCCTACGCTCATCTGGGTGACGATCAGCGCGGTCAGCACCGCCCAGAGCGGCAGCAGCAGATGCAGCGCGGTCGCGATCGCGTAGGCGGCGGTCGCGGCGACCGTGACCCGGATCGCCAATCCCAGTTGCGTCCGCCGCGACCCGATCCGGTCGAACAGCTTTCCTGCGAATGCCATCGTCAATATCCCGATCCGCTCGAAGCCGCCAAAAGCATAGCTGATGCCCGCGACCGCAAGGCCGCTTGAAAGGCCAAATCAGCCCGCCTAACTTGCCGGCCAAAACGAGGAAACACGATGGCTCACGAAACCGCAACGCTCGCCGCCTATGTCTTCAATCTGAAATACCAGGACATTCCGGCGGAGGTGCTGGAGCGTGCGAAAGTGCTGACGCTGGACTTTCTCGGCAGCGCGATCCGGGCCCGGCGCGAAGCGGAATCGACCCCCTCGATGCTGAAAATGCTGGAGGCGCTGGCGCTCGACGCCAAGGGCGACTCCACTGTGTTCGGCGACACCAAGACCTGGACACCGGCGATCGCTGCCCTGCTCAACGGCGCGCTCGGGCACTCGCTCGACTTCGACGACACGCACGCCGATTCCTCCCTGCATCCGAGCGCTCCCGTGGTCCCGGCGGCCTTCGCCGTCGGCGAGATGGTCGGCGCTTCCGGGCGCGACGTGCTGACCGCGATCGTGGCGGGCTATGAGGTCTGCTGCCGGCTTGGCAACGCGCTCGACCCGACCTCGCATTATGCGCGCGGCTTCCACCCCACCGCGACCGCCGGCACCTATGGCGCGGCGGCGGCGGCCGGCAAGCTGTTCGGCCTCGGCGAGCAGCAGCTCATCGCCGCCTTCGGCGTCTCCGGCAGCCAGGCCGCGGGCTCGCTGCAGTTTCTCGTCAACGGCGCCTGGAACAAGCGCTACCAGGTCGGCGCCGCCGCAATGAACGGCGTGATCGCCGCGACGCTGGCGCGCAACGATTTCGTCGGCGCGACCGAATCGGTTGAGGGCAAGCACGGCCTGCTCGCCGGCTACACCGACGACGCGCATCCGGACAAGGCGGTCGCCGAGCTCGGCAAGACCTACGAGACCATGAAGATCGGCGTGAAGCCCTATCCGAGCTGCCGCTACACCCATGCGGCGATCGACGCGCTGATCGCGATGCGGCGCGAGCACAATCTGACGCCGGACCAGGTTAAGCGCGTCGAGATCGGCTTGCATCGCAACGGCATCACCTTGACCGGCGATGCCGCCACCAAGCGGCACCCGCGCTCGATCGTCGGCGGCCAGTTCTCGATGTTCTTCACCGGCGCGCTCGCGCTCGACCAGGGCTCGTTCGGCTGGGACGACTACAACCGGCTCGGCGATGCCGCGATCGATGCGCTCGCCGACAAGTTCGACGTGGTGCAGGACGACCGTCTCGAGATCGGCCGCACCCACCCCTTCGGCGCGCGCGTGAGCATCACGACGGATGACGGCGTGCACGAGCGGCTCTATGCCGATCCATCGGGGG
>JAEYTQ010000597.1 GCA_023433965.1 Pseudomonadota bacterium
TGTTCGCGGGACTGGTCGGCATCCTGGTCTGCTCGATGCTGGGCGGCATGCGCGCGGTGACCTGGACGCAGGTGGCCCAGTACATCGTTCTGATCATCGCCTATCTGGCACCGATCGTGATCCTGTCGACCAAGATCTACGGGATCCCGATTCCCCAGCTGACCTATGGACACGCGATCGCGGACATCACGGCCCGCGAGCAGGAGATGCTCGCCAACGGACTGGCGGCGGCGGCAAGTCTCAAGCCGCACATCCAGCCGTTCTTCAGCTACAGCCCGCTGAACTTCTTCGGGATCGTCCTGTGCATGATGGTCGGGACCGCCTCGCTGCCGCACATCCTGATGCGCTACTTCACGACGCCGTCGGTACGCGAGGCGCGGCAATCCGTGGCGTGGTCGCTGCTGTTCATCTTCCTCCTGTACTTCTCGGCGCCGGCCTACGCGGCGTTCTCGAAGCTGGAGGTGTACACGAACATCATCGGACGGGATCTGTCCGCGATCAGACCCTGGCTGTTCAGCTGGGGCGAGCTCGGGCTGATCCAGATCTGCGGCAAGAACGCCGCCAACATCGACGCCGTCATTGCCGCGTGCAAGGCCGTCGCCGGTCACCCCGGCGTGGTCCGGCTGCAGGACTTCGTGATCAACACAGACGTGATCGTGCTCTCCACACCGGAGATCGCGGGGCTTCCCTACGTGATCTCCGGACTCGTCGCCGCCGGCGGCCTGGCCGCAGCTCTATCCACCGCCGACGGGCTTCTGCTCGCGATCGCCAATGCATTGTCGCATGACGTCTACTACAAGATGATCGATCCGAACGCGCCGACGGCACGCCGGCTGATCATCGCGCGCGCACTGCTGCTGGTGGTCGCCGTCGTTGCTGCGGCGACGGCAGCCACCAAGCCCGGGGACATCCTGGCCATGGTCGGCTGGGCGTTCTCCCTGGCGATGGCCGGCAACTTCCCGGCGCTCGTGATGGGCGTCTGGTGGAAGCGCACGACATCCGCGGGCGCGATCTCCGGCATCATCGCGGGATTTGGGCTGTGCATGTTCTACCTGCTCGTCACGCGCTATTTCCCGGGCGCGGGCGTCAAGTACTTCGGCATGACGTCGCTGCTCAATCCGGTCACCGGCGCACCGCTGGTCGACATCGCCAAGGCCATGGCGTTGCCCAACGCCATGGAGAGCTGGGCGACGCTGGCCCACCCGCTGGCCAACAAGGTGGGTTGGTTTAACCTCAGCAACATCGCATGCGGTTTGCTGGGTGCGCCCTTCGGCTTCGCGGTGATCGTCATCGTGAGCCTGCTGGGACGGGCGCCGTCGCGGGAAATGCAGGCCTATGTCGACGAGATTCGCAAGCCGCGAGGCCGCACGGTGCTCGAAGAGAAAACGACCTGAGCGGATCGGATCGATTGCGACAAACGGGGCCTTGCGAGGCCCCGTTTTTGTTTGCGACGGGCGGCGCTCGCTTGCCCCGAACCGTCTGCCTTGACATTGTTGCGTGCCGAGGCTGGTGCAGAATGCCCGACGGCCTGGGCCGAGCGGGCGGCCCTCGTCGCTCCAGAGCGAGGCCCGGAGGAGGACAGACCTTGGAGATTGCCGACTCGTTCGCCAGATACTGGTATTTTCACCTGCCGAACTTCGTTCTGGCGGCTCTGATGTACACCATGCTCGGCCGCTTCCTGCTCGGCCTCTTCGTCGACGCCGACTCGCCGAACTACATCTGGCGCTTCTTCTGCCGTTTCACCGATCCGGTGCTCACCGTCATTGCAACCGTCACGCCCAAGGCTGTTCCCCCAGCCGTCGTGTGGCTGTTCGGTTTCGTCTGGATGTTCTGGTTGCGGATCTTGCTCCACTACACATTGCTCGTGCTCAATCTCGCGCCCCGGCTTGCGGGAGGAGGATCATGAACCGCAACTTCTTCCTGATCGGCATCGCCTTCTTCGGAATGATCAACGGCCTCTTCAACCAGCTTTGGCTGATCTTCGCCTTGCTCTACGTCCAGCCGCTCGCAGGCCCGCTTCTGTTCGGAAGCATGTCGCTGACGCTGATGTTCGCTTCGCTGATGGTCTCGACCGCCACCGTCATCCTGGGCGGCATTCCCGCCGCCATCTACGAACGCGTCACCGGTGCACAGGAATCCAACGGCGTCTCGCTGTGGATCTGGCTGGCCGCCACGGCCATCCTGGCGCTCCCTGCCGCCGGCAATTTCATCAGCATCGGCCTCTGAACGGCGGGCGTGACCATTGAAGACGGGCCCCGCAGGCATTAGCCTAAGCCGCGTCTCAATCCTCACGACCCAATGAGCCGGGCGACGGAGTCCCTCCTCATGGAAGAAATGCGCCGCATCGCCTATGAAACGGTCCTGCGCGCGTGCGGATTTGCCTCCCTCGCCATATTTTGCGTCATGATCGGCCTTTCGTTTCTGCCGCACTCCGCGTTTCAGGCCGGAGGCTTTCTGAGCCTGATCATGACACTGGTGCTTCTCCTGAAGGCGGAGGAGGCGCGGACCAAGGACCACCGCCGCACCGAGATGTGG
>JAEYTQ010000627.1 GCA_023433965.1 Pseudomonadota bacterium
CCATCTCGGACTGTCCAAGCAGACCGTGCCGGGCCACATCAAGAACATCTATCGCAAGCTGGAAGTGCACACGCGCAGCGAAGCGGTGTTCGAGGCGGTGCAGCAGGGCCTGATCAAGCTGTGAGCGAGATCGCGGCAAAAGCACCGACCAAGGCACCTGCGAAGGCACCTGCGGAAGCACCGGCCAGACCCGCGCGGCGCCGGCTGCTGGCCTCGCGCCTCGTGCCCTATCTGCTGCTCCAGGCGCTGATCGTGATCGTCACCCTCCTCGGGCTCCGGCTGCTGCAGCCGAACGATCCGGAAGATTTCGCCCTGAGCAATTTTTCGGTACGCGAGGACGGCCTGACCCACCCCGTGGCACTGCCGCATTTCACCTCGTCGCGCTATTCCCTGGCCGACCCGCCGTTCTACACCGGCACCTTCACATTCCGGAGCGGCGATGCGGCCGCGGGCTGGTCGGTGTACCTGCCGCGCTTCAGCAACGCGGTGGAGGTCGCCGTCAACGGCGTCGTCGTGCTCGACTCCCGGCGCGACGCCAACGCCAACCGGCCCGACCGCAACACGCCGCAGATCGCAGCCATCCCCGCTTCACTGTTGGGCGAGGGCACGAACGAGATCACGGTCCGGCTGTTCGTGTGGGGCCCGCTCAAGGGCTTTCTCGATACCGTCTATGTCGGGCCGGATGCCGCCTTGCGTCCGGCCTATGAGACCCGCACGCTGCTGTTCGTCACGCTGCCGGTGGTGTTCTCGGCCTGGCAGGCGATCCTGGCCGTCATCCTCGCGATCATGTGGCTGATGCGGCGCCACGAGCCGGTCTATGGCGTGCTGGCCGCGGCGATGGTGCTCGGCGTGGTGCAGGCGTTCGCGCCGCCGCCGGTGCCGCCGGCCACCGTCTCGCGGCTTGCCGCGGTGCTACTGGCCTCCGCGCCGATCGAAAGTGCGCTGATCGTCGTGTTCGGCGTGCTGTTCTTCGGCTGGCGTTGGCCGCGCTACGGGACGCTGCTGTTCCTCCCGGGCCTCCTGGTGTTCGTGGTCGGGCTGATCGGGGGGCCACCGCTGCCGCGCATCCTTTTCCTGGTGCTCGGCATTCCCACCGTCGGGCTCTGCCTGTTCCTGATGGCCTGCGTCACGGCGACAGCGGTGGTGCGGCGGCAGGACGCGGCGAGCTTCACGATCGGCTGCGCGGTGACCATCGTGCTGGTCTGCTGGATCCAGGACATGCTCACGGTGCTCGAGATCGTGAGCAACGATCGCATCTTCGTCTCGCGACTGTCCTATTCGGCGATGCTGGTGGCGATCGGGGCCGGGCTGACCTGGCGCTTTGCGCGCGCCTTGAACCAGGTCGACAGCTTTGCCGGCCAGCTCGTGACACGCGTGCGCGAGGCCGAGGAGCGGCTGAAGGCGAGCTTTGCCCGGGAGGAGGAGCGCGCCCGCGCCGCCGCGCTCGCCAACGAGCGCACGCGCCTGATGCGAGACCTGCATGACGGCCTCGGCGGCCAGCTCGTCAGCATCGTCGCATTGTCCGAGCGCGGCAACGAGGGTGCGACCATCGCGGATGCCGCCCGCGCGGCGCTGAAGGATCTGCGCCTCGTCATCGATTCCATGGACGACATCGGCGGCGACCTGATGCTCGCGCTCGGCTCCTGGCGCGAGCGCGCGACGGCGCAATTGCGGCCGCACGAGATCGCTCTCGATTGGCGCGTGGCGACGCCGCAGGGCCTGCCGCTGCATCCCGAACTCAGGCCATGGCACGTCATCCAGATCGTGCGCATCCTCGACGAGGCCGTGACCAACGCGGTCAAGCACGCCCAGGCCCGCCATGTCGCAGTGACCATCGAGACGCATGACGGTGGCGAGGGACCATACGGCGTGATCAGCGTGACGGATGACGGGCGCGGCTTCGCGCTGGCCGGTCATGTCCCGGCCGCCGGCGCGGGCCAGACCTCGCGCGGCCTGCGCAACATGAGAAGCCGTGCCGCGCGCTGCGGTGCGGTGCTCGATCTGAGCTCCGATGCCTCCGGCACGCGCGTGCGGCTGCAATTGCCGCAGCGTTTTCCCGACAGCGACATGGCTGCGGGCTGAAAGGCCCCCTCCCCGAACGTGTGGGGCGCACGGAGAGAGGGGACGGGCCGAGAGTTCTACCTGCGGAGGACGGGGGGTTCGTCCGCAGGCCATAGGCCCGAAGCGACGCAATCAATTCAATCGAACGGAACTATCAGCGCACGCCGACGCGATTGACCGGACCGCCGCGATTCATCGGGGTTCCGGCACGCACGCCGACGCCGGGTGCACCGACACCGGGGGTCGCGACCGCAGCCCGCGCCACCGGGGCTCCCGGCGCGACCACCACCGCCGCGGTCGGCCGCACCACGCAGCCCTTGGGCACCCCGACGGTCTTGCAATAGACCACCGCATGCGCCGGGCTCGTACCCAACGAAACCATCGCCGCGCCGGCCAAGGCCATGATCGTCAGCCCGGCGCTCAGCGCTCCCGCTCTCTTCGACATCTTGCTCTCCTGCTCCCGTTCGGCGTCCCGGTGCAATCACCGGGTCTCGCAGCCGAGGTGCAGCCTGAATGGCAAAAGACGGCGCGCGGATACATGCCATGAAGATGGGGGTGCCCGGGCGGGGAGAACAGGCCGGTGCCATGATCATGGCATGGACCGGCACCGGACCTTTGCGTGATGGTCCGGCCCGATTGGTCCCGGTCGGGACCAACGAGGATTTCAAAAGAGGTGCTTCATGAAGATTTCGGTTCTCGCCGCGCTGCTGCTCGCTGCTGCCGCCCTTCCCGCTGCCGCACAATCCGGTCCTTCGGTCCAGGAGCAGATGGCCTGCCGCGGCGACGCCAGCAAATTCTGCGCCGAACATATCGGCAAGCCGCCGCAGATGAACGCATGCCTGCGCGAGAACAAGTCGAAGCTCTCCGATTCCTGCCGCAAGGTCGTCGAATCGCGCGGCGGCTAGTTCTGCTCTCCTGGGAGAACAAGGAGAGGGCGGCGCTCTGCCGCCCTCTTGAAAGACCTGGGCGCGTCGGCGCCCCGCGCCCGGGTGGACGCGCAGGGCGAGGCTCGGACTATGCCGACCGGCGCCAGGGAATGAGCATCGACACCCGCTGCTTGTACTGCCGGTACTCGTCGCCGAAGAGATCGACGAGGTCGCTCTCCTCCAGCGCAATCCCAACGAAAATGTAGAGCGTGGTCACGGCGGCGAACAGCAGATGCCCCGCCGTCATGGTCGGCGCCGCCCAGAACGCGACGATGAAACCGAGATAGATCGGATGGCGGACGAACTTGTAGAGCAGCGGCGTCTTGAAGCGCGGCGCCGCCGTCTGCTTGCCGACGAGATGGTCGGTGACCTGATGCAATCCGAACAGTTCGAAATGGTTGATCATGAAGGTCGAGGTGAACACCAGCACCCAGCCGGCGAAGGACAGCGTGACCAGTGTCACGGCGAGATCCGGATTCTCGACGTTCCATACGACCGACGGCAGCGGGCGCCACTGCCAGAAGAGGAGGAGCAGTGACAGGCTCGCGAACAGCACATACGTGCTTCGCTCGACCGGCTTGGGGACGAACTGCGTCCACCAGGCCTTGAACTGCCGCCGCGCCATCACGCTGTGTTGAACCGCGAACAGCGACATCAGCAGCAGGTTGATGATGACCGCGCGAACGACGGGCGCTTCGGCTCCGGTGTCGATGGTTTTGGGCACCATCACCCCCATGACGAAGCCGATGGCGTAGAGAATGGTGACGAAAAATACGAGATATGCCGCAATTCCGTACAGAAAGGCGATGAACCTGAAAACGCGGGAGCCCGAAACTTCCGGGCCGATGGAATGAACCTGGTGATCAATTTGGGTCATGAAACGCTCCGTTGTGCCGAGGCATCGACACGGTTTGGTCTTCGCACCATGCCGGATCGGACGTCCCGCGGCTTTCGCGGACGGTCTATTTTCGCCTGAGACGACTTTGATTTTTGCTTGAGACGACCGAAACGTGCGATTTCGCTTTGAAAACAACGTTCTTGACGCGGAACTGCGGGAGCTCACCTGCGGCGGAGCAGCCGTGCCGCTGCAGCCGCAGGTGTTCGATCTGCTCCTCTACCTCGTCACGGAGCGGGACCGCGTGGTCAGCAAGGATGACCTGATCAGCCAGGTCTGGAGCGACCGCATCGTCTCGGATTCCGCCCTGAACAGCCGGATCAACGCCGCGCGGAAAGCGCTGGGCGACGACGGGGCGACCCAGCGGCTGATCAAGACCATTCCACGCAAGGGCTTTCGTTTCGTCGGCGAAGTCCGGGAAGAAGCGGTAGCGCCCCCGGTGCTTGCGCAAGCCAGCCCCGCTGTCGCACGCGTGGCGGACCGCCCCGCCATTGCAGTGCTCGCCTTCGAGAACATGAGCGGCGATCCCGCGCAGGACTATTTCGGCGACGGGATCAGCGAAGACATCCTCACCGCGCTGTCGAAACAGCGCTGGTTCATGGTGATCGCCCGCAACTCGTCCTTCACCTACAAGGGACGCCCGATCGACATCAGGCAGATCGCCGAGGAGCTCGGCGTCCGCTACGTCGTCGAAGGCAGCGTGCGCAAGGCGGACAAAAGGGTACGCATCACCGCGCAGCTCAACGACGCCTTGTCAGGCAACCATCTCTGGGCCGAGCGCTACGACCGCGAGCTCATCGACGTCTTCGCCGTGCAGGACGAGATCACCAACGCGATCGCCGCGGCGATCGAGCCGCAGATCCACGCCGCGGAGAGTTTTCGCAGCCATCGCAAGCCGCCGGCAAGCCTGGACGCCTGGGACCTCTTGATGCGCGCGCTATCGCATTACTGGCGCGTGACCCGGCAGGATCACGACACCGCGCGGGCCCTGCTCGAGCGCGCGATCGCGATCGATCCGAATTATGGCCAGGCGCTGTCGCTGCTGGCCGTCAACAACATGTTCGGCGTCCATCTCGGCTGGGCGCAGCTCGCCGCGGTTGCGCCGGTCGCGGAAGCGGCGGCTCTGGCCGCGGTGCGCTGCGACCATGAGGACGCCTGGGCGCATGCCGCGCTCGGCAGCGTCTGCTTCTCGACACGCAGGCTCGCCGACGCCCTGGCGGAGTTCGAGCAGGCGCTCGCGCTCAATCCGAACTTCTCGCTGGCGCAGGGCTATTACGCGCTGGCGCTGTCCTATGCCGGACGTTCCCAGGATTCGTTCGAGGCTGCGCAAAGGGCGATTCGGCTGTCGCCGCGCGATCCGTCGCTGGCGATCTATCACGGCATCGCCGCCTATGCGCGCTTCACCGAGCAGCGCTACGACGAGGCCATCGCGCTCGCGCGCGAGGCGATCCGCCACCGCGGCGACCTCACCGGCGCCTATCGCGTGCTCGCGGTTTCCGCCGGGATGACGGGCGATGGCCCGCTTGCGGAGATGGCACTGGGCGAGCTCCGTCGCACCCAACCGGGCATCTCGCTGCACTGGATCACGACGCAGCTGCCGTGGGCCAATGACGGCGACCGCGAGCACTATCTGGAAGGATTTCGCCGGGCCGGATTGCGCTAGACGATCATGCCGTCGCTATGAGCGCTTGCGGCGCAGATGGACGATGACGTCGAGCCGCGCGATCTCGTGGCCGGGAAGCGCTTCGGGCAGCTTGGTGAAGGCGAGGCCATCGGCAACGTCGACCAGCGTATCCTCGCCTTCGAGATAGAAGTGCGGGTGCAAAGAGGTGTCGGTGTCGAAGAACGATTTGAGGCCGTCGGCGGCGATCCGGCGCAGGAGGCCTGCTTCGGTGAACTGGTTCAGCGTGTTGTAGACGGTCGCGAGCGACAGATACGTATTGGCCGCCATTGCCTCTTCATAGAGACTCTCGGCGGTCACGTGGCGGTGGCCGCCCAGGAACAGCAATTGGCCGAGGGCCAGGCGCTGGCGGGTCGGGCGTAGGCCGGCACTGCCCAGCAGTTGCAGGCAGCGCTGCGCGCCGGCCTCTGCCCCGAGATCGACGGCGGGGCCGGCATCGTCATCGTCAGGGATGGTCGTGGCCTGAATGTCCATCGATGGCCTCATTGCTGAAGGCAACGGGACGCGCAGTCACGTCGCCAGTTGCCATTCGATCGCAAAAACCGTGGCGCGGCTTTGATCCGGATCAAATCGGAAGCAGGGCGGCCTCTGACCTATCGCAAGGCCGGCGGGCTGGTTCTCGGCCACAAGCGTCCGGTATAGATGAGGGTCACATGTCCAAGCCCGTTCCCGACAAGGCAGAGGTTGCGCTCGAATATCCCGACAAGTTCTATGTCGGCACCTTTGAGCACGCGTCCCGCTTCGAGGCGCGGCTCGACGGCAGCGGCGTCGCGCTGGTGCTGCAACATCCGGGCGCCGCCGACGAACGCAAATCGGTGCATCTGCACATCAATTTCGGCCTGCTCGCCGGCATCCTGCGGGAGCTCGCCGGCAGTGTCGCCGCAATCCCTGCGGACGACATCGCGCACCGCGAGCAACTTGTCGAGGCGCTCGACGAATTGCGGCGCGCGCTGCGGACCAAGTAGCGGCTGATGCTTTTGGTCGCAGGCGCAGACTTGGGCAGCGCGTCCGCAGACCCTTGAGATCGCGCAAGTCTCCCGACCGCGCGGCACGTGCCGCTCCGCGGTGCGCGCCGGCCGCAGGGAGAAACAGGACGCGCTGTACATTTTTTGGGCGGACACTGTCGAGACTTTCATCTTGCGGCGCCGAACGGGACTGTGTGAGCCTCGCCACCGGACGGGGACTGGGATGGGCTGGCCGCAGCTTCGCACGCCATGACGTCGCGAAACGTTTTCGGCCGGTCTCGCTTGAGAAAGATAAGACATGCCGAAAAGAGTGTTGCTTGGTCTCCTCCTGGCTTGCGGCCTCACGGCCCCGGCGCTGGCGCAAGAGCCGAAGACGGGCGGCGTCATCAATGCCGTGATCCAGCCCGAGCCGCCCGGCCTGATGCTTGCGCAGGTCCAGAACGGCCCGACCCAGATGGTCTCGGGCAACATCTTCGAAGGACTGCTGCGCTACAGCCCCAAGCTCCAGCCGCAGCCCGGGCTAGCCGAAAGCTGGAGCGTCAGCGAGGACGCCAAGACCTACGCCTTCAAGCTCAAGAAAGGCGTGACTTGGCACGACGGCAAGCCTTTCACCGCTGCCGACGTGCTGTTCTCGATGGAGATGCTGAAGCAGACGCATGCGCGCGCCCGCACCAACCTGGCGCAGGTCGACAAGATCGAGACGCCGGACGACCATACGGTGGTGTTCACGCTGAAGCAGCCCTTCGGCCCGTTCCTCGGCATCTTCGAGGTCGGCTCGATGCCGATCGTGCCGAAGCATCTCTATGAAGGCACCGACTGGAAGACCAACGCCTACAACAACGCGCCTGTCGGCACCGGCCCCTTCATGTTCAAGGAGTGGCAGAAGGGCTCGTTCATTCGCCTCGTCAAGAACCCGAACTATCACGAGAAGGGCAAGCCCTATCTCGACGAGATCTACTGGCAGATCATTCCCGACGCCGCGGCACGATCGGTGGCGTACGAGACCGGCAAGGTCGACGTGCTGCCCGGCGGCTCGGTGGAAAATTTCGACGTGCCGCGGCTGTCCAAGCTGAAGGACACCTGCGTCACCGGCGCCGGCTGGGAGTTTTTCTCACCGCTGGCCTGGCTGTGGCTCAACAACCGCCAGGGTCCGCTCGCCGACAAGCGGGTCCGCCAGGCGATCATGTATGCGGTCGACCGCGACTTCGCCAAGGACGTGATCTGGAACGGGCTCGGCAAGGTCGCTACCGGCCCGTCCGCCTCGACCATCAAATACTACACCGATGACGTGAAGAAATATCCCTACGATCCTGCAAAGGCCAAGGCGCTGCTGAAGGAAGCCGGCTACAAGGGCGAGAAGATCCGCCTCATGCCGCTTGCCTATGGCGAGACCTGGCAGCGCTGGGGTGAAGCGGTGAAGCAGAACCTCATGGATGTCGGCATGAACATCGAGACGATCGCCACCGACGTCGCCGGCGGCAACCAGAAGATCGGCGATTGGGACTACGATATCGCCTTCACCTATCTCTACCAGTACGGCGATCCCGCGCTCGGCGTCGGCCGCAACTACATCTCCAGCAACATCGCGAAGGGCCAGGTCTTCAACAACGTCGAGGGCTATTCCAATCCGGAGATCGACAAGCTGTTCGCCGAGGGCGCCGTCGCCACGCCGGATTCCAAGCGCAAGGAGATCTACGAGAAGGCGCAGAAGATCCTGGTCGAGGACGTGCCGGTGGCCTGGATGCTCGAGCTGCAATTCCCGACGATCACGCGGTGCAAGGTCAAGAACCTGATCACCACGGGAATTGGCGTCAATGACGGCTTCAGGGACGCATGGCTGGACAAGTGAGGGACCGCGATGGATCCCTCCATCTGGTACGAACCAATTCACAATGAAATCGCATCGAGACGCTGAGGCATCGGCGGTGCCCACCTCTCCCGCAGGAAGAGGTCGGACCACATCATCAGATGCGGTCCGGGTGAGGGGTTGCACTCCCTCTTGGGACCTGAGCCCCCTCACCCTCGCCTTCGGCGCGACCTCTCCCCGTTGGGGAGAGGTGATCCTCGCGGCGAGGCCGTCTCAACTAACTGGCCCACGAGTCTAGATGCTCTCCTTCGTTGCCCAACGTGTCCTGAAGGGCGTGATCGTCCTGCTCGCGATCGTCGTCCTCAATTTTTTCCTGATTCGCCTCGCGCCCGGCGACCCCGCGGTCGTGATGGCCGGCGAGGCCGGGGCCAGCGACCAGGTTTTCGTCAAGCAGCTCCGGGAAAAGTTCGGCCTCGACAAGCCGCTGCCGGAGCAGCTGTTCATCTACGTCAAGGGCGTGGTCGGCCTCGACCTCGGCTTCTCCTTCCGCCAGCAGGCGCCGGTGGCGAAGCTGATCGGCGAGCGGCTGCCGGCGACGCTGCTGCTGACTCTGACCGCGTTTGCGATCTCGCTGATGCTCGGCATCCTCTTCGGCACCTTCGCCGCGCGCTTTGCCGGAACCTTCCTCGACACCGCCATCACCGTGTTCGCTCTCATCTTCTACGCCATGCCGATCTTCTGGGTGGCGCTGATGGGCATCCTCTTGTTCTCGGTCACGATGGATTGGCTGCCGAGCTTCGGTTACGAGACGGTCGGCGCCAACCTCACCGGCCTTGCCCACGCGGTCGACGTCGCAAAGCACCTGATCATGCCGGCGATGACGCTCGGCCTGTTCTTCATGGCGACCTACACCCGCATGACGCGCGCCTCGATGCTGGAAGTGAAGCGGCTCGATTTCGTCAAGACGGCGCGCGCCAAGGGCCTTTCGGATGCGGTGATCCAGCGCCGCCACGTGCTGCGCAATGCGCTGCTTCCGGTCGTGACGCTGGCCGGCGTGCATTCCGGCACGCTGATCGGCGGCGCCGTCATCACCGAGACCGTGTTCGCCTGGCCCGGGATCGGCCGGCTGATGTACGACGCGCTGCTCCAGCGCGACTACAATCTGCTGCTCGGCGTCTTCGTGATCTGCTCCGTCATGGTGCTGATCTTCAACCTCATCACCGACCTGGTGTACCGCCTCGTCGATCCGCGCATCGAATTCGCCTCATGAAACAGTTCTGGAAATCGATGTTCAGGAGCCCGAGCGGCGTCGTCGGGCTCATCATCCTGATCCTTGCGATATCGGTCGCGGTGTTCGGGCCGATGTTCTTTCCCAACTCGCCCTGGCGCATGGTGCAGCGGCCGTTCCTGCCGCCGTTCACGCTGGGGGCGGTGCCGCTCGGCACCGACGCGCTCGGCCGCGACGTATTCGCCGGCATGATCTTCGGCGCCCGCGTCTCGCTACTGGTCGGCCTCGTCTCGACGCTGGTCGCGCTGGTGGTCGGGGTACCGATCGGCGCCATGGCCGGCTATTTCGGCGGCAAGGTCGACGACG
Source organism: Pseudomonadota bacterium (assembly GCA_023433965.1). Lineage (GTDB taxonomy): Bacteria > Pseudomonadota > Alphaproteobacteria > Rhizobiales > Xanthobacteraceae > Bradyrhizobium. The sequence goes on from JAEYTQ010000627.1 coordinate 9,930, forward strand.
CCTTGATGCGCTTCACCGAATTCTTCCAGACCATCCCGAGCTTCGCGCTCGCGATCGTGCTGGTCGCGATCCTGCAACCCTCGATCTATTCGATCGTGGCCGCGATCGCGCTGGTAAGCTGGCCGCCGGTGGCCCGCCTCGTGCGCGGCGAGGTGCTGTCGCTGCGCACGCGCGAATATGTCCAGGCCGCCATCGTCACCGGCCAGAGCAACAGCTGGATCATCCTGCGCGAGATCCTGCCCAACGCGCTGTCGCCGGTGATCGTGCTGGCCTCGCTGATGGTGGCGACCGCGATCCTGCTGGAATCCTCGCTGTCGTTTCTGGGCCTCGGCGACCCCAATCTGATCTCCTGGGGCTACATGGTCGGCGCCGGCCGCACTGTGATCCGCCAGGCCTGGTGGATCACCGTGTTTCCCGGCGTCGCCATCCTGATCTCGGTGCTCGGCCTCAACCTGATCGGCGAAGGCCTCAACGATGCGCTCAATCCGCGCCTGTCGCGGGAGGGCCGCTGATGATGACCGCCCCGCCCGCCGTCGCCATCAAGAATTTGCGGATCGCGCTGCCCAAGGGCGCCGAGCGCCCTTTCGCGGTCGACGGCGTCTCGCTCGATCTGCAGCCCGGCAAGATCGTCTGCGTCGTCGGCGAGTCCGGCTCCGGCAAGTCGATGTGCGCGCATGCGCTGATGGGCCTGCTGCCGGATACAGTGTCGGTTACCTCCGGTGAGATCCAGTTCGAGGGCCGCGACCTGCTCGAGCTCGATGACGACGGCTGGCGCGACTTGCGCGGTCGCCGCCTGGCGATGATCTTCCAGGAGCCGATGACCGCGCTCAATCCCTTGATGCGGATCGGCGACCAGATGGCCGAAATGTTCGAGGCGCACGGCCTGCTCTCGCCGAAGGAGCGGCGCGCCAAAGCGCTGGCGCTGGCGCGCGAGGTCGGCCTGCCCGACCCCGAGCGCATCGTTCGCGCCTATCCGCACCAGCTCTCCGGCGGCCAGCGCCAGCGCGCCATGATCGCAATGGCGCTGGCGCTCGAGCCCGCCGTGCTGGTCGCGGACGAGCCGACCACCGCGCTCGACGTCACCACGCAGGCGCAGATCCTGAAGCTGATCCGCAATCTGCAGCGGAGCCGCAACATGGCGGTGATGTTCATCACCCACGATTTCGGCGTGGTCGCCGACATCGCCGACCAGGTCGTGGTGCTCCGCCACGGCAAGGTGATCGAGGAAGGCCTGGCGGCGACCGTGTTCAACGCACCCCAGCACGATTACACCAAGGCGTTGCTCGCGGCCGTGCCGTCGATCGATCCGCCGGCACGCGCGGCGCTGGACGAACGGGCGCGGGCGGTCGAGGTGATCGGGCTGGACAAGACTTACGTCACCCCGGGCGGCTGGTTTCGCCAGGACCGCCGCGTCGATGCCGCGCGCGCGGTCAATTTCAAC
>JAEYTQ010000631.1 GCA_023433965.1 Pseudomonadota bacterium
CCGCGCAGATGAAGGCCGACCTCATCGTCATGACCTCGCACCGGCCGGCGATGCGCACCTATTTCCTCGGCTCCAACGCCGGCCACGTGGTGCGCTACGCCAAATGCTCGGTGCTGGTGGTGAGGCATTGAGAGCGCAGGCATTGCGGGTGGATGAGCGCAGCCTCACCGCGTTCGGCAGCAAAGCCACACGCGGTAGGTTATGCGCACGCCCGCGCATGCCCGGCCGACCGCTCATTTGTCTTGAAAGCGGCATCCATTTTTCTTCGCCATTCCGGGCGATGCGCAGCATCGAACCCGGAATCATCAAGCCTCAGCACGCGCGGGACAATGGATTCCGGGTTCGCACTTCGCGCGCCAGGGAATGACGCAGAGGGCAGTCACGACATCTTGCGCGTGAGCTCACAGATACCGCGTCAGCTCGGCCTTGAACTGCCCGTACACCGCATCCTCGATCTGGCTGCGCGTGATGCCGATGTCGCGCAGGGCGCGGTCGTCGAGCTCGTTCAGGGTCTTGATGGCGGAGCGGCGCTCCCGGCGGTCGAACAGCGCGTGAGCGGCGTGGGCGAGCGCTGCCAGAAATCCGTTCGACGAGGAGGGGCGTAAACTCTGCCCGGCAGTTTGCGAGATCGTGGTCATTCTTCTTCTCCGGCTTGTCGTCCGCGCGGCGAAGCAGATGCCGTTGGCGCCGACGCACGCGGCGCCTGCAACTCATTTGCCGTCGGATTGCTCTCGCTCTCCTCGGCACAATCGTGGACCTTGATGGAACTTAAATGCTTCAGTACACTGCTCGGAGCAAGTAAAACATTGCTCTCGGTGCAATAATGTCCAAGTTCGAGTACGTGAAGCTTGCCGATGCCATTGCGGCCGATATCACTAACGGCACGTTAAGGCCTGGCGACCGGCTGCCGCCGCAGCGCAATTTTGCCTATGACCGCGGCATCGCGGTCTCGACTGCAAGCCGGGTTTATACGGAATTGCTTCGCCGCGGGCTCGTGGTCGGCGAAGTCGGCCGTGGCACGTTCATCTCCGGTGACGTCAGGCGGCCAGTCGAAACCATGAGCGAGCCCGTCGAGGCGCGGATCAATTTCGAGGTCAATTATCCGCTCTTGCCGCAGCAATGGGCGATGATCGCCAAGAGCCTCGCGGGGCTCGAGCGCATCGACGCGCTGGAATCCGCGCTGCGCGTGTCGACCAGCACCGGCACGAAGAGCGCGCGCAATGCCGCTGCAGCCTATCTCGCGCGCAAGGATTTTGCGCCGCAGGCCGAGCAGATCGTCTTCACCGCCAACGGCAAGCAGTCGCTCGCAGCGGCACTCGCGGCGCTCGTTCCCACCGGCGGCCGCTGCGGCGTCGAGGCGCTGACCTATCCCTACGTCAAGAGCATTGCCGCGCGGCTCGGCATCACGCTGGTCCCGATTCCGATGGACGAGTTCGGCGCACGCCCCGATGCGATTCAGAAGGCGCATCGCGAGGCGCATCTGTCGGCGCTGTATCTCCAGCCCATCATCCAGAATCCGCTCGGCGTCACCATGAACGCGACGCGGCGCGCCGACATCATGCGCGTCGCCGAGAAGCTCGATCTCACCATCATCGAGGACGCCGTCTACGGTTTCCTGGCCGACGACACGCCGCTGGCTGCGCTCGGGCCGGACCGCTGCATCGTGATCGACAGCCTGTCCAAGAAAGTCGCGCCGGGCCTTGCGCTCGGCATTCTCGTCACGCCGCCACACTTGCGCGAAAGCGTGATGAGCGCGGTCCGCACCGGCGGCTGGATCGCCTCCGGCCACGCGCTGGCGGCCGGGCAGCGGCTGATGGCCGACGGCACCGTCGCCGAGCTGACGCGGCTGAAGCGCATCGACGCCGCGCGCCGCCAGCAGACCGCCGCAAGGCTGTTCGCCGGCTACCAGCTCGCCGCCGACCCGCGATCCTATCATCTCTGGCTGACGCTGCCGCCGCACTGGCGCTCGCAGACCTTCGTCACCGCCGCGGCGCGGCGCGGCATCGCGCTCACGCCGTCCTCGACCTTCGCGATCGCGCATGGACACGCACCGAATGCGGTGCGGCTCGCCCTCGCCCCGCCTTCCCCCGAGCAGCTCGATGCCGGCCTACGCACCATCGTCTCGCTGCTCGGCACCAAGGAGGACGATTTCGATTCGACCGAGTAACTACCTACCTAAGGCAGCACGGCCCGGGGCAGCTGATCGAAACCATAACGCTGCGGCCGGTTGCGGCGGACGAAGCCGCCGACCTGCCAGGCGAACAGCGCGGCAAAGCCGAGCATGAACAGCGCGCCCGCGAACTCGCCGATCACGAGCGCGCGGATCAACAGTCCCGCCATCGCCACAGTCAGCACCGCCAGGATCGCCAGCACCGCCGCATAGGTCTTTGGGCCGAGCCCTGCGGTCAATTCGGCGCGGCTGCCCGCTTTGGCCATCCGCGCATGAAGCTCGATCAGAAAATCGCGAAAGCCGTTGTCCTGCGGCGCCATCAGCGCCGCGGTCTGCCAGCTGGTCGACAGGATCGCGATGCGGCCGCCACCGGCGCGGCTGACGTCGGCGCGAAAGCGGTGCTGCTGCATCGACACAGGGCGGAACGAGAGCCGGATCGCGGAGATCTCCTCATACCGCCACAGGCCGGAGCGTCCCGCGATGTGCCAGGACAGCCCCTGCTCCGTCAGCTCGAAGCGATGCGCCGAGCCGATCAGCGAGGCCTTGTAGGCGTAGCTCGTGGCCGAACCAGATCCCGGCATGTCGATCATCGATCCCACCGGCGATCGGCTTGCGTGATCGCCCCCGCCCATCCTACAAGCGAGGCATGGCTGAGACGACCTTTTTTCCGCGCCGTCTGATTCTCGGCGCCGCGATGATCTCCGGCGTGCTGCTCGCGCTCGCAGTGCACATGCTGGGCGCGCGCTACGGTCTCGATCTCGGCGGCCTCTGGCGCTCCGACACGCAGGAGTTCATGCCGACGGGCGCTGCGATCGCCTGGTGGCTGATCGCGACCGTCGGCTTCTCCGGCGGATATTTCACCGCGGGCCTGATGCAGAGCGCGGTCTCCGGCCAGATCCCGCAACGGATGCGGCAATTCCTGATCGCGGTCGGCGTGCTGCTGCTGGCGGGGGCCGGCCAGGCGGCCTCGGCGCCGAGCCCGATCCCGACCGTCTCGGGCGTGCTCGCCGGGCTTGCCGCGTTGTGCCTCGGCGCCGTGATGGCGTTTTGCGGCGCGCATTTCGCGCTGCGCCGCGGCTGACCGTCGAAGCATGCACCTCAAAGCAAAAACGCCGCGCGTCGACCGCGCGGCGTTTTCGTGCTGACTGCCTCGACTGCTAGCTCGCCGCGCGCAGATTGACCTTGCTCTCGGCGAGCATCGTCAGCTTCTGGTCGGTCGCCTTCTCCTCTTCGAGAGTCTTGGCGAGCACACTGGCGCAATCGTTGCGGCCGAGTTGCTTGGCCCAGGCGACGAGGCTGCCGTAGCGGACGATCTCGTAATGCTCGGCGGCCTGCGCCGCGTTGATAAGCGCCGCGTCCAGCACCGCCTTGTCGGCGACCTCGCCCGCGGTCTCGTCGGCCTCCTCGATGATGCCGTCGATCGCCGGGCAATCCACCGCCTTCACGGGGACGCCGTGCATCTTGAACACTTCCTCGAGCCGCGCGACGTGCTGCTTGGTTTCCTCGAGATGCGTCAAAAAGCCCTGTTTCAGCTGGGGATCGGTGGCCTTGCTGGCCATCTTGGGCAGCGCCTTGGTGAGCTGCTGCTCGGCATAATAGATGTCCTGGAGCTGATGCACGAACAGGTCGTTCATGGTTTTGATGTCCTTGGTGAACAGTCCCATCGTTCCGATTCTCTCTCGTTTCTGGGAACACGAACGCCGCGGCTTGCCACAAAAAGCCGCGTATTCCGCCATGTTCGGTTGCTGATGGAGCTTAACGGGCACGCGGCATCGACGTTCCAAAAATGCCGATCACGGCTTGCGCTGGAACAATGCGGACGACGCCAGGATCTGAAATCATCTCGGCCCATCGCAGGAGCGAACGGGGCGGCGCTTGCCGACTCATATGCTTAACGCGCAGCCGATGTGAACACCGTATGACAAAAGTGGCCGCTCGAACGCAGAACCTATTGTTGTCAAGGGCTGCACAAGCCGCCGTTTTTGCCTTAAATGAGCTGGATCATATCTAGCGATCGATGCCTGCCTTTGGCGTTGATCGCGCCCGACCGGCCAATGCCTGGCCGGGCTGGTCTTGCCCCCCGCCGGGAGGATGAATGCACGGACTGCTGCCCGCGCTGAAACGCGGCTTCAAGAGATGGATCGGCTGGCGGCGGCTCGGGATTGCCGCGAGCATCTTCATCATCGCCCTCGCGATCACCACGCTCGTGCGGACCCTCAAGGGCATCGATGCCGGCGTGATCCTGACCGCGTTGACCGAGATTCCCCGCGGCAGTATCGGCCTGGCGGCGATCTGCGTCTTCTTTGCGTTCTGCACGCTGACCTTCTACGACTTCTTCGCATTGCGAACGATCGGCAAGAAGCACGTGCCCTATCGGATCGCGGCCCTCTCCAGCTTCACGTCCTATTCGATCGGCCACAACATCGGCGCCACGGTGTTCACCGGCGGCGCGATCCGTTTCCGGATCTATTCGGACTACGGGCTGAACGCGATCGACGTCGCGAAAATCTGCTTCCTGTCGGGGCTGACCTTCTGGCTCGGTAATATTTTCGTGCTCTCGATCGGCATGGCCATCCATCCCGATGCGGCCTCCTCGATCGATCAGCTGCCGCCGTCGCTCAACCGCCTGATCGCGCTCGGCGGCCTCGCCTCGATCGGTGCCTATCTGGTCTGGCTCTGCATGGGCGAGAAGCGTCGCGAGCTCGGCCAGAAGGGCTGGAAGGTGGTGCTGCCCTCGGCGCCGTTGACCTTGGTGCAGATCCTGATCGGCGTCGTCGATCTCGGCTTCTGCGCCACCGCCATGTACCTGCTGATGCCGGCCAACCCGCCGATCGACTTCATGTCGCTCGCGGTCGTGTTCATCCTGGCGACCCTGATCGGCTTTGCCAGCCATGCACCGGGCTCGATCGGCGTGTTCGATGCCGCCATGCTGGTCGCGCTACCGCAGTTCGGCCGCGAGGAGCTTCTGGCGACGCTGCTGGTGTTCCGCATCCTTTATTTCGTGATCCCATTCGCCCTCGCCATCTCCATCATGGGGGCGCGCGAGCTCTGGATGAACGTGGTCGCCCCCTGGCAGGAGCGGCGACGACTGGCGGAGGCCTGCGCGCAGGCCAACCTGCCCAAGCAAGTGGCCGCGATGGAGCGCGAAAGGACGCTGCGGCGGGCCGGCAAGCGGTAGCGCCGATCCATGGGCGGATCAGACGAAGGTTGCGGGCGGAGCGATCCTCTCTTATTTCCGCCTCAACTTTGCCGTTGAACCCGGGCCATGATGCCTCTTCCGTTTCGTACACTTTGCGCAGGCGCCCTGCTCTTTTCGGGGCTTCTGACCGCTTTGGCGCCCGAGCCCGCCGCCGCTCAGGACGCCGGCCCGCTCCAGATCGATTGGGAGGTGCGTAACCGCTTCCGCCTGTTCCGTGAGGAGCGCGACTTCCTGCTCCATGTCGAGAATGCGCGCAATCGCAGCATCCTCGCGGCCGAGCAGTCGCTGGAGCTTCAGAGCGAGGGCCGCGGCTGGGCCCGCAACATGGTCAACCGGCTCTGCATCGACCTCCAGGGCCGGGTCAATCAGCCCTGCACCCGCGACAACGTCAAAGAGAACTACATCACGCCGATCGACCATCCGGTGACGGTCCGCCTGACCGGCGCGGTGCCGGTCGGCGCCACCTGCGCCTGGTCCTTCGACGACGGCGACGGCCCGCAGGCTTCGACCTTCGACTGCGCCGAGCCGGTCAATTTGCGCGTCCGCTACGGCAGGCAGACCGTCGCGACCGTTGACGTCTCCGCCGGCTCCGACCCGACCCAGCGGATTCAGACCGAAATCCAGGTCCGCGACGTCTTCATCGCCGGCCTCGGGGACAGCATCGCCTCGGGCGAGGGCAATCCCGACCGACCGCTGGCCCTGTCGGACGAAGGCTTCTGCTTCCGCTCCTACCTCGGCACCGCGGGCGCGCAGTACTACCGGCCGAGCCGCCATGGTTTCAAGGGCGGCCGCGCCTGCGAAGCGCCGGACACGCTCGCCAACTGGCAGCGCTACAGCGCGCTGTGGTTCAACGCGCCATGCCACCGTTCGCTCTACAGCTATCAGACGCGCACCGCGCTGGCACTGGCGGTGCGCTACACTCACATCGCGGTGACCTATCTGCCGCTCGCCTGCACGGGCGCCAGCATCGGCGACGGGCTGCTCGGCTCGCACCGCGCCCGCGAATGCCCGCCGGGCAAGACCGGCGTCTGCAATACCAGCGTGAACGCGCAGGTCGCCGAGCTGCGCGAAGCGCTCACCGCGGCGAAGAAGCGCCAGCCCGAGCGCACGCTCGACCTCGTGCTGCTCTCGGTCGGCGCCAACGACGTCTACTTCTCCGGCCTCGTCGCCGACGTCATCGTCGACACCGCGACCGAGCGCGCACTGTTCCGCCGCTCCGGCGTGATGGCGACCGTCGATGATTCACGGGACGCGCTCCAGCGCGAGCTGCCACAGAACTTCGTCAAGCTGCGCGAGGCGCTGAAGCCGCTCGTCGGCGGCGACCTCTCGCACGTGGTCTATGTCTCCTACGCCAATCCCGCGTTGGCCGAGGGCGGCGTGCCCTGTCGCGGCGGCCGCGCCGGCTTTGACATCCATCCGTCCTTCAACGCCGATCCGCAGCGCCTCGCCCGCGTCTCCACCTTCGTCGACACGGAGTTCCTGCCACAGCTGAAGGGGCTCGCCACCTGTACCCGCGGCGCGCTGTGCCGCGATCCCGAAGCCGACCGCATGACCTTCGTCGACGCGCACCAGGCCGCGTTTGCCGAACGTGGCTTTTGTGCCCGTTCCGCCAACGACCCCGAATTCGACCGCAGCTGCTTTGCCGAGAACGGCCAGAGCTTCAATCCGGATATCGTCAGCGCGGCGAGCCAGCCGATGATGTGCGGCCGCGGCGCCTCGGAATATCGCGCCTACCTGCCGCGCGCGCGCTGGATCCGCGACGCCAACGACAGCTATTTCGCCGCAATGACCTACCCGCAGGGCCTGCCGGCGGCGAGCCAGCCGACCGACATCCACGACGCGACCTGGGGCGTTCTCTCCGCGGTCTACGGCGGCGCGGTGCACCCGAGCGCCGAGGGGCATGCCGCGATGGCCGATGCGGCGCTGCCGGCCGCAAGCGCCGTGCTCGGGCTCGATGCGGTACCGCCGAACGTGACGCGGGGATTGCTGCCGGAGCCGCTGCCCAGCGCGCAGCAATAGAATGCAAGGAACGCGATTGCTCCACCATCGTGATGTACTCGCCTTTTGAGAGCCGCTACTTCCATCACAGCCGCGACGATGAGAACCCGCTGCCGTCGGCGCTGGTCAGTATCGCCGGCGAATTGGCGTCCGCCGAGCTGACCGCGGATTGCTGCTCTGACTCTACAAGAAGCATGGACTTGGCGCCCAGGATGAGGGTATGGCCATACAGCGACTGATCCTGGGCGGACCTTCGAGGAGAAACGTCCGTGCCCCGTGCGTTAGAACACGTCAGGCATGATCCCGGAACGCGGATTCCGATAGGATCACGCCCGTTGAACAGGGAGGAAAGAAGATGACCGCAATCCTGAAGAACTTCATCGGCGGCGAATGGGTCGACGGCTCCGGCGTCACGAAGAACATCAACCCCTCCAACACCAATGATCTCGTCGGC
>JAEYTQ010000649.1 GCA_023433965.1 Pseudomonadota bacterium
TCCTCGGGAATCCTTCGCATACCCGGCTCGACGCCCGTCAACCCGAACGACTTGCCACGCTTGCCGGGCTACAATTCACCTTCGCTTGCCGGTCTGAATGACAAGGAAGGCTTCACGCGAAGTGATCCGCGTTTCACAGGCGGTTTGCCACCGTTTTCAGCGCCAAGCCCCGATGAACAACGCCTTGGCCAGCTCCCCCCGACAACGGCCACGCAATCGGACCCGCTGGTGCTCCCATACGACCCGATCACCGGAATCACGCAATATTACGACAATCCGTTGGCGGGGGGCACATCTGTTGTGCCCAATGCAATCACTGCACTTGGTTTGACGGCCGGAGGGGCTGCCGCCGCGCTCCTAGTTGCTGCTGCTGGTCCCGCAATCCTCCCCTGGCTGCTCGGCATTGCGGGCTTTTCGGCGGCTACGCAGGCTGCCAATGCGCAGGAAGGTAATTCCGGCGAAACGATGGGGGCTGCTACTCCTCGTGGAGGAGTGTTCTCGACAGGAGCGCCTGCGTACAACAACACATCGAACCATGGACTCGGCGTTGACAGCGCGGCTGACGCCAGAGGCGTTCTGGGACCATTGACTCCTAGCCCGCTGCCGGGCGGCGCGTCCTTGCTTGATCCAGAGGCGCCCGCTGCCACTTTTGCAGATCGCTTCGGGGAGTGGACGACTAGCCCAGCTGGCACCATGGCCGCCAAAGATCCCTCAGTCGCGCCGGCATCTGCAGCAGGATCAGTCGCGCCCGAGGAGGTCCGGCGTCTCACCCGTGTGAATGAGACGAACGCGGGCAATGTGTTCACCACGGGCAGTGCGCCGGTCCCGCACCTACCGTCTACCGCATTCGACGAGCGGTTCGGAAGTTGGACCATCCCGGGCGCTGGCGGCCAGCAGCCGCAACCGAGCAAGCAGAGTGGCGTGTTTGCAGACGAGCCGAGCTACTTCATTCCTCCACCGATCTTCGGAGTGGATGGCCCCATCAACCCAAACAGCGACAGTGAAGAATGGTTCTCGCAGTGGATACGGCCTTTGCTTCGGCCCGAATGACCTTTGTGGCGGAGCGAGTGGCGTCATTTGACACGTCGGGCAAAACACCGGCAAAATGGCATCATCGAAAAGTTCGGAACAAGCTCGCGGGGTGTCGCCGGCTTTCTTTATTCGAGAGGACGGTGTTTTACCCACCACCCGGCCCGAACCACCTCGTCAACGCCTCCGCAAGTCCGCGCTGGCTCCCGTCGTCCACCCAGGCCACATGCCCATCGGGCCGCACCAGCACGGCGCTCGGCGCGGGGATCGCTCCGATCGCCGGCAACTCCCAGGGGCCATCGCAAGCGGCATCGACGATCTCGATGCGTGTCCGCCAGGGGGCGATGTCGATGCCGCCCCGCTTGCCGAAATTGAGCAGCACGCCGCGCGCGGCGTGCAGCAGCGTGAACAGTCGCAGCTTCCGTCCCTCGACCACGAGATCGAGATCGGGCATGCGTCGGCCGAGCAGCGCGTGACCTTCGCCGAGATCGTAAGCGATGTCGAGCCCGCTCATCATGGCGCCGAAGCGTTGCCGCGGCTCGTCCATGGCGAGCAGCTCGGACACGATCTCGCGCGCGGCCTTGCGGCCGTCGTCGCCGCGGCGGAGCAGGGCGATCTGCGCCATCGTGTTTTTCAGCACGCGCGCGGCCACGGGATGGCGCTCGGCATGATAGCTGTCGAGCAGTCCGTCGGGCGAGATGCCCTTCACGACCTGCGCCAGCTTCCAGCCGAGATTGACCGCGTCCTGCACACCGAGGTTGAGGCCCTGGCCGCCGACGGAGTGATGGATGTGCGCGGCATCGCCGGCGAGCAGCACGCGGCCCCTGCGGTAGGAGGCGGCCTGCCGCGCCGCGTCGGTGAAGCGGGAGATCCAGGCGGGGTTGTTGACGCCGAAATCGGTGCCGTACACGGTCTTGAGCGCCGCGCTGAGATCGCGCAAGGAGGGCTCGCCGCTGCGCGCGAGCTCGGCTTCCGTCACTACGACCAGCACGCGCCCGCTCTCGGTCTTGCTGAGGCCGTGGAAGCCGAGCGCGTCGTGGCGCAGGCCGAAGACCGGCTGCTCCTGCATCTCGACCTCGGCCATGAGGTTGCTGAGCGTCGGATCGAATCCGGCGAAGTCGATGCCGGAGGCCTTGCGCACCGTGCTGCGGCCCCCATCGCAGCCGACGAGATATTCGGCGCGCAGGCGCTCGCCGCCCGACAGGATGATTTCGACGCCGGTCTCGTCCTGCGCGAAGCCCGTCACCTCGCGACCCCGATGGACCGGCACCCCGAGCTCCGCCACCCAGTCGGCGAGGATGCGCTCGATCCGGCTCTGCCGCAGCGTGAGGCCGTAGGGATGGCGCGTGGGGAGATCGCTGATATCGAGCCTGGTCCAGGCGAAGCCGGCGAGCTGCGTGATCTGGCCTTCGCGCAGGAAGCGCTTGGCGACACCGCGCTGATCGAGGATTTCGATGCTGCGGGCGTGCAGTCCGCCGGCGCGCGCCTCGACGATCGCCTGATCGCGGCGCCGTTCGACGACGGCGACGTCGACATGCGCGAGCGCAAGCTCGGCGGCGAGCATCAGGCCGGTCGGGCCGCCGCCGGCAATGATGACCTCACGGCCGGCGGCTGCTGCGCGCTCTGCACGCGCGCGGCCGCGCGGCCGGGACGTCGGAAGCGATGCAGGCATGTCGTGACCCCTCGGCTGGCTGTTCAGGCAGAGGGACTTACGCGATCGCCGGGGGCTTGAAGCAAGTCCCTTGCGCACCACATATCGAAGTGGGAGATGAGGCTCTCGCCGGTTCACGTCGGGCAAAACACCGGCAGAATGGCATCATCGAGATGCGCGCCGCTTTTGCAGCGGCCTAATCGTCCTTCGCCAAATCGCCAGGTTGTGTGGGCAGATCGATGCTGCCGCCTTCGCCATGCGCGAGATCGCGGCCGTCATCCTCCGTCTCGGCTGCGTCTTCGACGACCTGCGTGGAGTGTTCCTTGTCGAAGCGCGGCGTCGGCTTCGGAAGATGCTGCGACGTTCCGGGTGAGACGGTCTTGGCTGTCATGGCCGGTCCTCCTGACACCCAACGCGGCCGACGCGAATTCGTTCGTTTGACACGTCGGGCAAAACACTGGCAGAATGCCATCATCGAGACGAGTTTGGTTGACCCGCGCGGAGAGATCCGCCGCGGGTTTTTTCGTACTCGATCTCGCAATCGGACGACGGCGGCGCATTGCGGCCACGCACTCGTCAAACCTGGAGCGCCGATTGGCGCGCCGTCGTCCGAACCATTGCTGGCCGTGCACGCGCGAACGTGCCGGCCCGCGGCGCCGGGCCAAATGCCTGCGCCGCTGCGGTCTCCGGGACCGGAGATAGGGTTCGCGCCCGAAACGATCGCGCCTTGTCGCGCGATCTGCCGCGCATATTGCTTTCGAGGAGAGACGATGACCGCCTACCTGATATCGCTGGCCCTCGCGGGCCTCCTTGCCATCGTGCTGTGGGAGGCGTTCGCGTGAGCGAGGACATCATCGAAGGTGAGCTTGAGGCTGCACCGGTCCGGTTGCCTCCGCGCGGGAAGACGTCGCGGGCGCGTAACCTGACGGAGATCCGCTCGCTCGCGCGCAGCCACACCCGAACCGCCATCCGGGTGCTCGTCGGCATCATGCGCAGCGAGGACGCAACGCCCGCGGCACGCGTCTCGGCCGCCAACGCCATTCTCGATCGCGGCTGGGGCAAGGCCGCACAGCCCGTCGAGAATGGCCAGGACGGCGTGCTGGAATTGATCCACCGGATCGAGCGCATCATCGTGCATCCGCCCAGCTCGAACGGCGGTGATGCCGTCACGACGCTCGAGACCGCGGAGATCCCGATCTGCAATCGCGCCTCGATCTCCCGTTGACCCGTCGGGCAAAACACCGGCAGAATGGCATCATCGACAGAAGTTGGTGTAGCCCGCGCGGACGCGATCCGGCGCGGGTTTTTCGTTTGATGGACGTTTTGTTTGAGGGACGTTGCGTCTGTTGGACGTTGTGTTTGATGTCTTGGCGAACGAGGGCATCTGATGTCCATCCTGAAAATTCCGACGGCGAAGATCTTCGAGCCGCTGCTGAAGCCTGCGCGCTACAAGGGCGTTTACGGCGGACGCGGCTCGGGCAAGTCGCATTTCTTCGGCGAGCTCCTGGTCGAGACCTGCCAGGCCGAGCGCGGCACGCTCGCGGTCTGCATTCGCGAGGCGCAGCGCACGCTGGCGCAATCGTCCAAGCGCCTGATCGAAGGCAAGATCGCGAGCCTTCGCCTCGGGCACGGCTTCAAGCCGTTCAGCGACAAGATTGAGACGCCCGGCGACGGGCTGATCATTTTCCGCGGAATGCAGTATGATGCGGGAAAATACCGGTTGATGATGAAGGCGAGGGATGCCGTTGCGGCCAAACCGATGCCGCCGGTGCAAAGGCCGGGCATGGCGTCGAGCCGAGGCGAACGTGATCGGCAGGATCTCCGCGCGCTGAACGTGCGGCTTTCGAGCACGGGCGATCTCAAGGACGCTGTTGCGCTTTATCGCGCGAAGACGGCCGCCCGACCATGA
>JAEYTQ010000717.1 GCA_023433965.1 Pseudomonadota bacterium
ACATGGTCCGGGTCAGGCCGATCAGCGAGGCCTTGGCGGAGGAATAGCTGGCCTGTCCGGCATTGCCGTAGAGGCCTGCGATCGAGGAGATGTTCACGACCTTGCGGGACACCTCGCGCCCCTCCTCAGCTTCCTTCCTGGCAAAGACGCGGATCGGCTCGGCGGCCGCGCGCAGGATGCGGAACGGTGCAACCAGATGGACGTCGAGCATGGCTTGAAACTGCTCGTCCGTCATTTTCTGGATCGTGGAGTCCCAGGTGTAGCCGGCATTGTTGACGACGATGTCGAGCCCGCCGAACTTGTCCAGCGCGGCGCCGACGAAGCGATCGGCGAAACCCGCTTCCGAGACGCTTCCGTTCACGGCAACGGCGTCGCCGCCGAGAGCCTTGATCTCCGCCACCACGGCATTGCCGGGCTCGGCGTCGAGGTCGTTGACCACGACCCTGGCGCCCTCGTGCGCGAGCTTGAGTGCGATCGCACGTCCGATGCCGCGGCCGGAGCCGGTGACGAGCGCGACCTTTCCTTGCAATTTTGCCATCCGAATGAATCCCTTTGCTGTTACAGCGCGACGATTGCGCTGCCTTCGAGCTTGACCTCGCCGCGATCGTCCCTGGTGGTGAGCGCGAGCCTCGCGCGGTGCTCGCCATCTTCGGCGAAGAGCTCGGTCACCGTGCCTTCGCAAGTGAGCTTGGCGCCTAGCTGAGTGATCGAGACGAACCGCGTCGCGAAGCTGCGGAGCTTCGACGGCGGCACCACATCCGTGAGCGCCTGCCCGAGGCAGGCCATCACCAGCATGCCGTGGGCGAACACGTCGGGAAATCCGGCCGCCTTGGCGAAGTCGATATCGACGTGAATCGGATTGTGATCGCCCGACGCGCCGCAATAGAGCGCGAGCGTGTGGCGGGTGATCGGCGGAAAGACCTTGTGAACGATGCGGTCGCCGGCCTTGATGTCACCGGGTGCCGTCATGATGCCACCTCGTTGCGGACGACGATGGTGCGCGCGGTTTCGGCGACATGCACGCCGTCCTGGTTGGTCACCTCACACCGGATGCCGATCAGCGTCATTGCGCCGCCCTTCTTGTGTGTCACGCTGGCCACGCGCGGCCGGAACGTCAGGGTGTCGCCGACCAGAACCGGCGCGTGGTAGACGAAGCTCTGCTCGCCATGCAGCACGCGGGCGAGATCGATGCCGAGCGCGCTGAACATCTCGAAGGGGTCGTCGACGTCCATCATCTCCAGGCAGAATAGATAGGTCGGCGGCACCGGCGTGCCGGTGAATCCGGCCGCCCGCGCCGCGTCTGCGTTGCGGTAGACCGGGTTTTGTTCCCCCAGCGTGTTGAGGAAGTAGCGCAGGCGGCCCGGCTCCACGCGCGCGGTGACGGGCGTGAAGCTGCGCCCTACGGCGGATTGATCGACCATGCGGATATCAATGCCGCTTGTAGAGCGTGACGACGCAGGCGCCGCCGAGGCCGAGATTGTGCTGGAGCGCGATCTTGGCACCCTCGACCTGCGTGGCGCCGGCCGTGCCGCGCAGCTGCCGCGTCAGCTCGTAGCACTGCGCGAGCCCGGTGGCGCCGAGCGGATGCCCCTTGGACAGCAATCCGCCGGACGGATTGGTCACGATCCGGCCGCCATAGGTGTTGTCGCCGTCATTGATGAACTTGCCGGCTTCGCCTTCGCCGCAGAGACCCAGCGCCTCGTAGGTGATGAGCTCGTTGTGGGCGAAGCAGTCGTGCAGCTCGACGACGTCGAGATCGCGCGGTCCGATGCCGGCGCTTTCATAGACCCGGCTCGCCGCCTCTTTTGCCATGTCATAGCCGACCAGCTGCATCATGTCGCCGGCCTCGAAGGTCGAGGGCGAGTCGGTGGTCATGGCCTGCGCCGCGATGCGCACCTCCTTGCCGATGCCGTGCTTGTCTGCAAAGCTCTCCGACACCAGCACGGCCGCGGCGCCGCCGCAGGTCGGCGGGCACGCCATCAGGCGCGTCATCACGCCCGGCCAGATCACCTGGTCGTTCATGACGTCGTCCGCGCTGACTTCCTTGCGGAACAGCGCGAGGGGATTGTTCTTGGCGTGACGGCTCGCCTTGGCGCGCACCTTGGCGAAGGCGTCGAGCGGGGTGCCATATTTCTTCATGTGGCTGAGCCCGGCGCCGCCGAAATAGCGTAGCGCCAGCGGAATGCCGGGAGCGTCGATCAGCTGGGCCGCAGCCGCGTCGAACTCCTCGAATGCGCTCGGCCGGTCGATGTAGACGCTGCCGAGCGCGCCCGGCTTCATCTGCTCGAAGCCGACCGCCAGCACGCAATCCAGCGCGCCGCTCGCGATCATCTGCCGCGCCATGAACAGGGCGGTCGAGCCGGTCGAACAGTTGTTGTTGACGTTGACGATGGGGATGCCGGTCATCCCGACATGATACAGCGCGCGCTGTCCGCAGGTGGAATCGCCGTAGACGTAGCCGGCATAGGCCTGCTGCACCTTGTCGTAACCGAGGCCGGCATCGGCGAGCGCCAGCTTGACCGCCTCGGTCCCCATCTCGTGATAGGGCGCGCTGGCGCCCGGCTTGGCGAAGGGGATCATGCCGACCCCTGCGACGATCACGTCAGACATGGCTTCCTCCAAACAAATTACCCATTGGACTTTTTCTTACCCGTGGGTAACATATCGGTCGATGCCCACGAGAGTCAACCGACCGAGCATGGATTCAGCGCCGCCCGTTCCACCGTCATCGCCGTCGCCCTGGCTGCCGTTCGAGAGCCGTCGCCGCGCCCGCGACGAAAAGCGCGAGGCGGTGCTGCGCGCCGCCGTGCAGCTGTTCCTGGAGCAGGGCTATCACCGCGTGACGCTGAACGAGGTTGCCGAGCGGCTGAACATCACGAAGCCTGCGCTGTACAATTATTTCCGCGGCAAGGACGAGATCCTGTTTGAATGCTGGTCGATGGGCGCCGAGCTCGTCGACAGCGTGATCACGGAGATCAACGCCGGCGGCGGCTCCGGCCTTTCCAAGCTGCGCAAGCTGGTGCACGCCTATGCCGCGCTGATGGCGACCGATTTCGGCGCGAGCCTGGTGCGTTTCGACCTGCGCGATCTGGCCGAGCGGAACGCCGCCGTCGCACGCGCCGCCAAGAAGCGGATCGACGCCACCTTCCGGCGCTACATCGCCACAGGCACGGCCGACGGCTCGATCAAGCCATGCGATCCCAAGCTTGCCGCCTTCGCGATCGCGGGCGCGCTCAACTGGATCGGCCATTGGTATCGACGCG
This sequence comes from Pseudomonadota bacterium, assembly GCA_023433965.1. Classification (GTDB taxonomy): domain Bacteria; phylum Pseudomonadota; class Alphaproteobacteria; order Rhizobiales; family Xanthobacteraceae; genus Bradyrhizobium. Next base: position 3,264 of record JAEYTQ010000717.1, read on the forward strand.
ACGGCGAGCTCTCGCCGACCGAGATCGCGGACGAGTTCACGGTTCGGCTGACGGACGGCCTGGCGACCGGGAGCCGGCAGCAAATCACAAAGAAGACGCCGAGGGCGCCGCAACGGCGCAACCCGGCGCGCGGGACTACAGGGAAGAAGCGTACAGGAGGAGGAACGCGATGAACATCACGCACGGGCTGCGGCGCGCGCTGCAGGTCAACCCGAACGGGCTCGCCACCGTCTATGGTCAGCGACGGCGCAATTGGGGCGAACTCGGCCAGCGCGTTGCGAGGCTGGCCGGCGGCCTGCGCTCGCGCGGCATCAACGACGGCGATCGCGTCGCAGTGCTGTCCTTCAATTCGGATCGCTACCTCGAGCTCTACCTTGCGGCGGGCTGGGCGGGCGGCGTGATCGTGCCGCTCAACATCCGCTGGAGTGCTCTGGAGACCGAGGATGCGCTGCGCGACTGCCGCGCCGCCGTTCTCGGGGTCGACAAGGCCTTCGCACAGGGCGGGGCGCAGCGCGCCGGCGCCATTCCGGGACTGCAGCTGATTTTTGCCGACGACGGCGAGGTGCCGGCCGGAATGGAAAGCTATGAGGATCTGGTCACCGGCAGCGCA
>JAEYTQ010000729.1 GCA_023433965.1 Pseudomonadota bacterium
GATAGGCATAGGGCGCAAGGCCGGTCGCGGCTCGAAACGCACGCGTGAAAGTGCGCACGTCCTGCTGTGCTTCGCTCGCAAGCTCGCTGATGCTGAGATCCTCGCCGAGACGGCCGTCGATCAATTCCACGACCTGAGCGAGACGCTGCCCTACCAATGGCCTGACCCTGAGGTGCCGAGGGCCAACCGCTCGAAACTCCGCGAGACGCTTGAGGATAACGCTGACGCCGTGCTGGAAGAAGAGAGACGATGCCCCGTGAGCCTCCGCGTCCAGCCAGATCGCTCGCATCACTGCCGCCACCAGTGGATCGTTTCTCACCATGCCGGCGGCAGCGACGAAATCGTCTCCGGTCAGGTCGAGCCCTAGCGTCGCCATCTCCGGCACGCCTACTCGCAGTCCAAGCATGTCTGCCCGCGGTGTGAATCCCGACGCTTTCGCGCCGGGCAATGCGATGCCAAAGCTCCCGGGCATGAACATGCCCTCGACGCGGCCGCTATCGGCCGCACGCAGGAAGCGACCGGAGCCCTCGAGGCAGAGGCTCAATGCGAGGCTCGAAGCGACGGCGAATTCACCTTCGAAGGATTCCAATGTGGCGCGCGTGATCAGCATCGAACCGGAAGAATTCGAGATCACCCGATACGGTTCGATCGCGCGCGCAGCGACGTTTCCCTCGAACCTCTCGCGCTCGCTTTGCCAATCGACCGTCTTCATTTGAACGAATCTAAACCGTTTTGCCGCTTACGGAGTGCTGATTTCCTAAATGGAGCAGTTTCCCCATTTTGGGAAGTGCATAGTTTTCCAGGTATCGCGCCACGACGAACGTCGGCGACGATCCGGATGGGGCGTTGGGAATGAAGAACAAGTATCAATACGGTGCATCCTGCGCCGCGTTGCTGTGCGCGACAGGACTATGGGCGAGTGGCGGCCAGGCGATTGCCCAATCAACCTCCCATCGCTCGGCACGTGAGCTTCCACCTGTGTCGGTCGACGCACCCGCAGCGCAGCGCTCGCGACCGGCGGTCGCCCGCTCTCGCACGGTCACGGCTCGCCGCAGCGCTAGCGCTCGCACGACCGCGGTTCAGACGCCGACAGTTTCCTCTGCCACGGTCGGTACTGCCGCCTCGCCCGGTCAGCTCACCGGCTATGTCACGAGTGTCGCTGGAAGCGGCACCAAGAGCGACACGCCGATCGTGCAGGTGCCGCAAACGATCAACGTCATCACCGCGGATCAGATCAGAGATCAGGGCGCGCAAAGCGTCAGCCAGGCGCTCGGCTACACGCCTGGAGTCAGCGTCAACAATTTCGGCGCGCTGTCGCCTACCGATGCCTATACGCGCATCCGCGGCTTCCGCGCCGACCAGTATCTCGACGGGACCCGCCTGCCCATCCGGGGGGACGGTGCGGCGAGCTTCGCCATAGAACCGTATGGGCTGGAGCGCATCGAAGTTCTCAAGGGACCGGCGTCGGGCTTGTACGGATCGAGTTCTCCGGGAGGCCTCATCAACATGGTGAGCAAGCGGCCGACTGCAGTGCCCTTCGCCGAGGTCTTGCTGCAGAGCGGCAGCTGGAACCTGGCGCAGATCGGTTTCGATGCCGGCGGCCCGATCACCAGCGACAAGCAGTTCCTCTATCGCGTGACCGGCCTGATGCGCGATTCCGACACCCAGGTTCGCTACGCCGAGGACAACCGGCGCTTCATCGCACCGGCTCTGACATGGCAGCCCAGCAATCAGACCAAGCTGACGCTGCTCGGAAACTATTCGGAGGAAAATTCGCGATGGCCGTTCTTCAACCTGGTGCCGCCGGCGGGGTCGCTCCTGCCCAATCCTTTCGGACAGATTCCGCGCTTCACCAACACGGGTGAACCGGGCCGAGATCGTCTCGACCGATCGCAATATGGTGTCGGCTATGCCTTCGAGCACCGCTTCAGCAACGATCTCGTCGTTCGGCAGAACCTCCGCTATGGCGAAGTGAAGAGTCAAGTCGATGCGGTCGCCAACGTCTTCGGCTTCTTCTTCACCAACGATTTTCGCACGACGACGCGCGTGCCCATCAGCGTCTTCGACAGCGCGAATGCGCTGACCATCGACAATCAGGTCCTCGCCAAATTTGGCACGGGCCCTCTCTCGCACGCCGTCGTGGCGGGCGTCGACTACCGTGACGAAGACAGCCGGCGCACATTCAAGCAAGGCGGCCCCTCCTTCCTAGATATCTACTCGCCGGTCTACGGCCAACCCATTCTCCCGCCGAGCATCGTGGCGGAGAACTCGGCGACGAAGGAGGTGCAGACCGGCCTATACCTGCAAGACCAGATCAAGCTCGGCTCGGTGCTGTTTTCGCTCGGCGGACGCGCCGACTGGGTCGATTCCCGCGTCAGCAACTTCAACAACAACCTCACCGTCACCCAGAACGATTTCGCGACGACCGGTCGCGTCGGCGTCAGCTATCTCTTCGACAACGGCTTCGTGCCGTATGTGAGCTATGCGACCTCGTTCCAGCCGGTCACCGGCCTCAGCGCCGCCGGCGAAGCGTTCAGGCCGTCGACGGGCGAGCAGTATGAAGCCGGCATCAAGTTTCAACCGGTCGGAACCAACAGCATCTACACATTGGCTGTCTTCGACCTGACGCAGCAGAACGTGCTCACATCAGACATTTTCGGCTTCCGCCGCCAAACCGGCGAAGTCAACGTTCGCGGTGTCGAGCTGGAGGCCAGGACCGAGATCACCAGATCTTTCAGCCTGATCGCGTCCTACGCCTATCTCGATGCCAGGATCACGCGCAGTCTCCGCCCGGCGGAGCTCGGTCGTCGCCCGGCGGAGACCCCGACCAATCAGGCGGCGCTCTGGGGCCAGTACCAATTCCTCGACGGCCCACTCAACGGCCTGAAGCTCGCGACCGGAGTGCGCTATGTCGGCGACACCGAGGACGACAGCCATCGATTGAGCATACCGTCATATGCCTTGCTGGACGCACGGATTGCCTACGACTTCGGCGCGCTACGCCCGCAGTTTCGCGGCGCCAGCCTTGCCATCAACGGCTTCAATCTGACCGACAAATACTACGTCACAGGCTGCTTCGGAGCCAATGCCACCGCGTGCGCGCTCGGACAAGGCCGCAAGATCATGGCCACGCTTGCCTATCGCTGGGGTCCGTGATGCGCGAAGCGACGCGCAGACAGCCATGGCATCGAACCTGAAAGCCTGATCATGCTGGCGCGCACCGTTCGGGCCTGGACGCTCGTCCACACCTGGAGCAGCCTGATTTGCACGGCGTTCCTCCTGATCCTCTGCATCACCGGTCTGCCGCTGATCTTCCATCACGAGATCGACGAGCTCTACGAAGGCCGTCCCGCCAAAACCACGGAAGAGCTAGGCAGGCCACCCGCCAGCCTCGATGTGGCCGCAGCCAACGCACAGCGGCAGATACCCGGCTACTTCATCCAGGCCTTCTTCTGGAACCACGACGATCCGACCGAGCTGAATTTCGCCATGGGCCCGGCGCCGGAATCGCCCCCGACCCTCAATCGCGTCCTGAAAATCGATGCCGGCACCGCCGATGTCGTCAGCGAACCGAAGACGCGCGAACGATTGACCTACGTGCTGCTCCGGATTCATACCGACCTGTTTGTCGGGCTTTACGGCAAGCTGTTCCTGGGCCTGATGGGCCTCCTATTTCTGGTCGCGACAATTTCGGGCGTCGTCATCTACGGTACCGCAATGCGCAAGCTGTCGTTCGGCACGATGAGACGCGAGCGCTCGCGCCTGGTGCGGTGGCTCGACGTGCATAACCTTCTTGGCGCGGTGACGATTGCCTGGGTCGTCGTGGTGGGAGCGACCGGTACGATCAACACCTGGGCGGACATCGTCATCAAGACCTGGCAGAACGGCCAGCTCGCCGAGATGGTGGGTCCCTTCAAGGACCGCCCTCGCCCCGAGACGCTTGCCTCGGTCGATCAGGCGGTGGCCACCGCCCGCGCGACGATCCCGGCCATGATCCCGTTCTTCGTGGCCTACCCGGGATCGATGTTCTCCAGCCGAAGCCACTATGTCGTCTTCATGCGCGGGGATACACCTCTGACCTCCCGTCTGCTGACCCCTGTGTTGATCGACGCCGTGGACGGAGGTCTTACCGACTTCCGGAGCTTGCCGTGGTACGTCTCGACGGTTCTGCTCTCGCAGCCACTGCACTTCGGCGACTACGGAGGACTTCCGTTGAAGATCGTCTGGGCACTGATGGACGTCGCCGTGATCGTCATCCTGGTCAGCGGCCTCTATTTGTGGGCGGCTCGCAGGACGTTCAAATCTCGCCGCGAGAACATGGAGCCATGACCCGGATCCAATCGAATGTCTGGCACACCTACCGCGGTCCCCTCGCGCTTGCGATCATCTCGATGTCCGGGCTTGGGGCAGCCCTTGTGGGGGATGGTCTGCTGGACATTGTCGGATGGACATTCCTGCTCGTACCGCTCTTGACGGCGGCCTATCACATCGCGACCCCACAACGGGATTGATGTCTGCGCCATTGATGGCGGGAGGCACGCGTAGGCAGCTCGAGCCGGGCGTCATCCTTCGAGGTCAGCTGAAGCGACCGTTGCACAGCTTCACCGCTTCCCGTCCGCGCCCGCCCGCGAGAAACGAAAATCGCAATGGCTCGCGCCGCCCGCCAGCGTCTGAGTCCGTTCCAGGCGGATGCCGCGCGCGGCGTAGGCGACGAAGTCGAGGCCGCAGATGTTCGGCAAGATCTCCGTGTCGCCGCGGCGCGCCGCGAGCTTGCAGAAGCCGCAGGCCTTGTAGTCGATGCCGAATTCGAAAGTGTCCTGCGGGCCCGGCTCGACGAAATCGTAGACGAAATCTTCCGGGAACTCCGCTTGGTGAGCTTTGGTAACGCTCCTTGCCGCCTGCTCGCGCATCAAGGCCTGGTTCTCAGCCGACATGAACTGACGCCCCGCGGCGAGACGCTCGGCCTCGGGAATCGTCAGCAATTGCGCCTTGTAGGTTTCGCGCTCGATCTCGCCGATCACCGGCACCGGCACGCCGTGGCGCCGCAGCACCCGGCTGATGGCCATGAAGCCGGTCAGGCGCATGAAGAAATCGCTCATGCGGCTTGCCGCGCCGCCGACATAGGGCATCCGGGTGAGGACGATCTCGAATTCGGCCATCACTTCCTTCCTGATCCTGTCGATATCGGAGAGACGCGCCCGCTCACGGAGCATCGGCACCGCGAGGTCTATTCGCTCCCGAATGGCGGCCTCCATCGCCGCCCGATGCGTCTCGTAGAAGGGATGAATCTCAGCCACTAGACCACCTGATCTGATTGAACCATTGCAGCATCGACGAGGCCGCTCACTCCGCGGCGATCGCCTCGATCTCCAGCAGCCATTTGCTGTCGACGGTCTCGACCACGACGACGGTAAGCGCCGGCTGGTGCTCTCCGAGCATGGCGCGGCGAATGGCGCGGTTGGTGACGACCTGACTGCGATCGGTCAGGAATGTGGTGACCTTGACCAGGTGCCCGACGCCAAGGCCTGCCGCGGCGAGCACCTCCCTGACATTGCGCCACGCCTGCTCGCATTGCGCCTCGAAGCCGTCAGGCACGGTGCCGTCGGACTTTTCAGGCACCTGGCCGCTGATGAACAGCAGGCGGCGATGCTGCTGCAGCTCGAGGCCCATGCTGTAGCCGCCGGCGGGAGGGTGAACCGTTGCGGGATTGTGGCTGACGATGTGAGCTGGCGACATGGCGTTCTCTGGGTTTCCACGTCAACCGTATCCGGCGGCAGCCGTGCCGCGCAAAGCATCATTGCTGCGGTTCAGCGCAAGAAAATCTATTGCAAGCCGACCGCCATTGCATGACAGACTGAGCAACGATGACCTATGCCCTTCCCCCGCTCAACGCCGTCCGCGCCTTCGAAGCCGCCGCGCGGCATCTCAGCTTCAAACTGGCAGCGCACGAGCTGCACGTCACGCCCGCCGCCGTAGGGCAGCAGGTGAAGGCGCTGGAGGCGCGCCTCGGTGTGCGCCTGTTCGATCGGCTGCATAAGCAGCTCATCCTCACCGAGGCCGGCCAGGCCTATCTGCCCGGGATCTCCGAAGGCTTTCGCCACATCGCCGAAGCGACTTCGCAACTCAAGCCGGCCGGTGCGGTGCTGCTGCACCTGGGAGTCCACGGCAGTATCGACCTGCGCCGCCTGGAGCTTGCAGGGTTTCGCAGCGCACATCCGGACATTGGCCTGCGGGTACTGCACCCCGCCGGCCTCCACGAGCTGGTCGAGGGCAAGGTCGATGTGCTGATCGGCCGCGGTCTCAGCCACCATCCAGGCTATCGCTGCGACCGGCTCGATGGACGATCAGGACTGGGTGACTGGCTGGGGACGCCTGAGGGCACGGTGGATTGCCCTGAAATCGTCAGCTTGAGGGCATGGCTGCGCAGCGCGCTGGCTGGGAATGCGGGCGTCACGAGAGCGAGAGCGACTGGGTCCGAATGTCCTGCGCCGTCTTCTGTAGCCGCACGAGATACCGCTTCTTCGCGGCCGCTTCCGTCAATGTTCCCGAAATCAAATTGATGCTGATCGCTGCAACGACGCTGCCTCCTTGGTCACGCAATGGAACGGCAATGCCGCAGATGGCCGGATCAAGCTCGCCATCTACCCAGGCGTAGCCCCGCTCTCGGGTCAAATGCAGTTCGTGGGCGAGGCGTTTGGCATCGGTGATCGTGCGCGGCGTGATCGACTTCAGCGGTGTGTTTGCGAGGTATTTTCCCTGCTCATCCAAGGGAAGATTGGCCAGAAGCACGCGGCCCAGCGAGACGAGATGGGCGGGCAGCCGGCTGCCAATCCCGAGATTGGCTGACAGGATGCGCCGCGCTGGAAGCCTGAGGGCGTAGACGATGTCGGTTTCATCGAGCACGGCAAGCGCGCAGGACTCGCCGATGTCGTTGCGCAGATCTTCAAGCGCCCGCTGGGCATAGCCCCAGAACGGCAGCGCGTTCAGATAGGACAATCCGAGCCCAAGCGCCCGAGGCCTGAGGCGGAAGTAGCGACCGTCTGCTTCGCAATATTTCAGGATGACGAGCGTGCTGAGCATGCGTCGCGCCGTGGCGCGGTTGAGTCCTGCATGGGCCGCGGCTTCCGAAAGCGTGTGCCGCCCCGGCGCTCGGCCGAGTGCCTCGATCAACGCGAAGCCCCGTTCGATCGCACGGACGAAGCCGTCACTCTCCTTCGGCATTTTTTGCAGACTCCTCTTGCGAAGCCGGGTGGGCTCCGCGCATAGTGGTTCACAAACAGATCAATTTGTTCGCCAGGCGAACACTTACGGCAGGAGACGCCATGACGCAAGCGCCCGGATTCGAGACCGACTTCTGGAAGGACGCCAATCTGCGAAAGGTGTGGGACGAGATCGTCCCCGGCCAACCTCGCAAGACAATCCCCTACACGCTGACGCTGGAAGCCATTCAGCTCTACTGCCGCTCGGTCGGCGAGGATCATCCGCTCTATTTCGACGAGGCGTACGCCAGGAAGACTCCCTACGGCGGGCTCATCGCCCCGCCGTCGATTCACATCCTCCTGATGTTCGCTTGCACGCCGACCGACGACTGGATGCGAACGCCGGGCACCATCAACGCCGGCCAGAGCTGGAGCTACAACAAACCGGCGCGGCCGGGCGATGTGATCACCTTGCAGGCTCGTGCCCTGGACAAGTTCATCAAGCGTGAACGCCTCTTCGTCGTGCACGACAACGTATTCTTCAACCAGCACGGCGACGTCATCTGCTCCGGCCGGGGCCAGACCATCCGTCCCGCCTGATCGCAAGAGCAGACAAGGAGAACCCGACATGACCACCAGCTTCGATGCCCTCTCGGTCGGCGACACGATCGACGGCCCGAAATTCGACGTCTCTCGTGAATCCATTCGTCTCTTCTGCGACGGGTCGCTGGACTACAACCCGCTGCATCTCGACGACGACTACATGAAGAACAGTTTCGGCAAGACCAATTTCGGCGGCATCATCATGCACGGCATGAACAATTTCGGTTTGATCACCCGCATGCTGACCGATTGGGCCTATCCGGCCGGGGCCGTTCAGCGCCGTCTCGAGACTCGCTGGCTCAAGCCGGTCAAGCCTGGCGACACGATCCAGCCCATGGGCGTGGTGAAAGCCAAGCAGCTGACGCAAAAATCACGCTGGGTGCTGATCGACGTCCTCGTCCGAAACCAGAGGGGCGAACACGTCGCGGCGGGCGAGGCCATGGTCGAATTCCCACTGACCGGCTCGATCGCGGCCTGACCCGAAACACGCATAGTGACGCCAGGAGCAGCGAGGTCGTCGCAGCCGCCTCGCTGTAGTTCTCGCCGAGGCGAAAACAAAGAACATGACCAGCGCCGGTTTCGTGCGCTTCACGGGAGGATGCCATG
>JAEYTQ010000123.1 GCA_023433965.1 Pseudomonadota bacterium
TCGAGCGCGGCGACGAGGTTTCGACCCTGGAGGTCGATATCGAGGTGCCGAACGATTTCGAGCGCAAGAAGGCGGCGGTCGCGTAAGAGGACGCGGCCGGCGGCTCCCGGTTTTGGGGTGGGTGAGAAGGCGGTTCGCAGGGCATGGCGGGCCGCCTTCGTCGTGACTGGGATCTCGTGCCGCGCCGATGTGATTGGTTGGGCGGGGAACGGTGATCACCGCGAAATCGTTGTCTCGGACCCGCGGAGCGCCGAGCCGGGCGCCGCGGTGTCCTCATAACGGAGAAGCGCCATGATGTCCGAGGTTCAGGTCCACACCGTTGCGCGGCAGATGCTCGAACAGCACGGTTTTGCTGCGATCGCGAAGGCTGCCGAGCAGGCCCGGGCGTGCGAGAGCCGCGGCGAGGCCGACGAGGCCAACGAATGGCGCCACATCGCCGACGCCATGAAGATCATGCGCGGGCCTGCCCATAGCTGATCGGCGTGCGGCGCCTCAGCGCTCGTCGCGCTCGGTTCCCTGTGATGATCGGCGGGATTGCGGCTGGCTGCGCTCGCCGGCCTCCTTGCAGGGCAGCGGTTCCCAAGTCCCGTCAGGCGCCTGCTGATACGCGCTGCAGGCCGAAGACGGGGAGTTGCCGTCCGTTTTCTGACTGTCTGAATTCTTCGCCAGCACGGGGCCAGTCAGCACCGTGGCGGCCGCGAGCGTGCCGGCGAAGACGACATGGATCTTCCGCATGAGAGGCTCCTGTTCGAATTCGAAGAGGCCCCGCATGCTTTCCAGAATTGTGACAATTGTTGGCCAGGACCAAGTTGCCTTGCGGCGTGCTTAACGCCGCCAAAGCACCTCGCTAGCCTTTGCTGCGGATCAGGCCGGCGAGATTGGTCTTTTGGGCTTCGCACCAGCCGGACATGCCGAGGCGGCGCTGGTCCAGGTCGGTCGCCTGGGTGGCGATCGCAACCTCGGCCATCAGGTCGTCGTCCTGTTTCTCGCCCATCTTTCCGCCGGTATGCATCCAGGCGATCGCCTTGCGTACCTTTTCGGTGGTGCCGTCGGGCAGGTGCATCTGCTGCGACCTCTGCACCAGATCCTGATAGACGAGATCCGTATTGGGGCACTGGACCTTGGCGGCAAAGGCCTGCAAGACCATCGTCACATAGGTCGAGCGTGGTGCTGCTTCGCCCGCGAGGGCGGGCGTGGAGAGCAGCAACAGGCCCGCCGTCAGAAAGCCGGCGCGCATCCTTCGCATCCTTGGGACCTCCTCGTTTTCTGGGAGGCTAGCGTCCGGCGCGCCGCTCGGCAATGGGCGTGGGACCCAATTGTCGCCGACCGGCGCGGCGGCTAACTTGGCGCTTTGCGACCCCGGAGCCCGAGATGAGCCTGTTCACCACCCCGTTCGATCCCGCCCGCGACACCGCGCTCGTCACCGGCGCCGGCAACGGCATCGGCCGCGCGATCGCACAAGGCCTGGTCGGCGAGGGCGTCCGCACCGTGTTCGCCGATGTGAGCGAGGAGCGGGTGCGTGCCGCGATCAGCGCCAGCGAGAAGCCCGACCTGGCGGTGCCCTGGATCGGAGATCTTGCGAGGCTCGAGGCCTGCGACGAGTTGCTGGCCTCGGCTCGTGCGGCGCTTGGCGAGGTCACGCATTTCGTTCACAGCGCTTCCCCGCCGCGGCGGGAGGCCGATCATGTGCTCGCGGTCGATCGCAGGACCTGGCAGGAGATGCACGCCGTCAACCTCGATGCCGGCTTTCACCTGGCGCGCGAACTCGCCAAACGGCTGATCGCGGCGCAGCAGCCGGGCTCGTTCCTGTTCCTCACCTCGCTGCATGCGGGCACCCCTCGCAACCTCGCGCATTATTCGACGGCGAAGGCGGCCATGGCGATGCTGGTGAAGGAGCTCGCGAAGACGTTCGGTCGTCACCACATTCGCGTCAACGCGTTGGTGCCGGGTGCGATCGCCGCCGGCGGCTTCGTGGCCGATCCCGCGCTGGCGCGGCACATTCCGCTCGGGCGGCTCGGTGAGGCCAATGATCTCGCGCCGATGGCGCTCACCGTATTGTCGAACAAGCTGTCCGGTTACGTCACAGGCGCAGCCTTCGTCGTCGACGGCGGATTGTCGCTGACGAACTGGTTCGAGGCGCCGGTGATCGATTAGGCGAGGCTAGCGCTGCCAGGCCGGCACCGGATCGAGCGGCGTGCGATAGACCTCGTTTTGATCGCGGTCGGTGACGCGCACCGCGCAGCCCTTCTGCTGGAGTTCAGGCTTGACCTGCGACAGCTCGCAAGCCAATTGGTCGGCGCGATCGGAGGCAACCTCGATGTCTTCGAGGATGATTCCGCCCTGGTTCTTGAACTCACCACCAACCACGAGATCGAAAGAATAGTAGGGCATCCGAGTTCCCCGGTGTGACGATCTGAGCTTCAGTGCAGGTCTTCAGTGCAAGTCTTCAACACATGTCGGATGGTACCACTGAGTCGATATCTGCCGAATGAACGGGCCGCGCAATCTCTGTGCTTATGGCGCAGAAATGATGAGCAGCGCGAAGGCTCGTTAAGACTTTATTAAATACGCGACGCAATCATAAGGCATGGAATTGCAGCAGAACCGGGCTCCGGGAACCGGCAGCTGCAAGAGAAGGCCGGCGGCATAGATCCCGACGGCCTTTTCTCTTGGGCAAGACGAGCGAGACATCGCTTTCCGTAGCCGCCCGGACTCAACCTTTCATATCGACTCGGAGAGCGTGCACATCGTCCTGCTGTGGCGTGGTCTTGCTCTAACGCAGCGGCATTGGCGGGCGCACGATAGGTCCATCGTCGTCGGCAACGGCTTGCGTCGTCGTGGCCGGCGCAGTCGGCGGCGGTATCGCGGCGGCCTGCGATGGTGGCGGGGGAGGTGCAAGCGGAGCCGGCGCAGAGGCCGGCATGTGGG
>JAEYTQ010000124.1 GCA_023433965.1 Pseudomonadota bacterium
CTCGACGAAGACAGGCCGCCGCTGTCGGTGCATCGAAAGGGCAAGCCGGATGCCGGCTTCGACGTGCTGCTGGCCCGTGCCGTGGCCGAACGCCTGCGACGTCCGCTGACGATCCAATGGTTCGAGACCAGGCTCGACGAGGATTCCAGCCCGCAGCTCGAGGCCAATGCGCTGCTCTCGGATGGGCGCTGCTCCCTCGTCGGCGGCTTCGCACTGACGCAGGATTCGCTCGTCGTGCCCGGGATGAAGACGGCGCGCCTGCCGGATTTCGTTGGGGCCACACGCGAGGATCGACGGCGTCGCGTTGGGCTAGGCGTGCTCGCACCGAGCCAGCCCTACATCTATTCGCCGATGACGGTGGTGCTGGGGCTGAAGGCCCGGGACCGCAAGATCGGCGACATCGGCGATCTCGCCGGCCTTCGTCTCGTCATCGACAGCGGATCGCTCGGCGACGCCATCCTGATGACCTTCGACAAGGGGCGCCTGATCGACAATATCACGCACCTCGTCCCCGGCCGCGACGATCTCCTCGGCGCGCTCGAGCGCGGCGACCATGACGCGACGCTGATCGATCTTGCCCGCTTCGACGCCCATCGCGCCGCGCACCCCGACACGGCGATCACGGCGTCCGGCTACTATTATCCGATTGGAGCCAATCGCGGCTATGTCGGGCTCGCCAGCGATGGCGCGCTGATCGAGGCCGTCAACAAGGCGCTGACGGAGCTCGCGGCGGAGGGCAAGATCGCCGAATTCGGCAAGGAGGCCGGCCTCACCTATCTGCCGCCGCGCGAGCCTGCGATTCTCGGCGACGTCTGGACCACGATCATTCAGAGGTGACGGACTGACGATACGGCCATCGTCTCGGCCGCGAACGTCCGAGTGATAACCGAATAGGCACCGCGCAGGCCAATCGAATGCGCCAATCTGTCTCGCCTGCGGCCTATGGCAGCGGCGGCCTGATGCAGTAGGTTCGGCGAAATCTGGGAGAGAATCATGTCCGCCAAACTCGATCGCCGCCACTTCATTGCCGCCGGTACCACTGCACTTGCCCTGCCATTGGTCGTGCGCGGCGCGTCTGCGCAAGGCACACCGCAAGGCAGCTGGCCGGCGCGGCAGATTCGCATGGTCTGCAGCTATCCCGCCGGCGGCCAGACCGACCTGCTCGCGCGCGCCTATGGCGAATTCATCTCCAAGCAGACCGGCAAGACCGTCGTCATCGAGAACAAGCCCGGCGCCTCCGGCGCGATCGGCACGGCGGAGGTCGCGCGCGCCGAGCCCGACGGCCACACCATCCTGTGCTCGATCTCGACCACCTACATCATGAACCGCGTGGTGATGAAGAATCCCGGCTACGACATGGACAAGGATCTCACCCTCGTCAGCGTCATTCCGGGCGCCGGCCTCTTGCTGGTGGCGAATCCCAGGACCGGCGTCAAGACGTTGGAGGATTTCGTCGCCTTCGCGCGCAAGAGCGGCAAGGTGAACTTCGGCACCTACAGCGCGGGCTCCGCCCCGCACATGACGATCAACGAGCTCAACAAGCAGTATGGCCTCAACATCGAGCCGGTGCACTATCGCGGCGAGGCGCCGATGTGGACGGGAATGCTCGAAGGCACGCTCGATGCCGCCATGGGCAGCTACACGGCCGCACAATCGGTGCTGCAGAGCGACCGCGGCACCGTCTTCGCCGTGCATTCGAAGAAGGTCGATGCAATTCCGGCCATCAAGACCCTTCCCGAGCAGGGCGCGACGTCCAAGTTCTTCACCGTGAGCGGATTCACCGGCTGGGCCGTGCCGAAGGCGACGCCACAAGCCGTCGTCGACCGCCTCGCCGAGCTCTGCGTCGCCGCCAACAACGATCCCAAGGTGAAGGAGGTTCTCTCGACATTCGTCCTCGAACCCGCGATCGGCTTCAAGGAAACCAATGCGCTGTACCAGCGCGAGCTGCCGATCTGGATCGAGAGCGCGAAATCGCTCGGGCTCGAGCCGGCCTGATCAGAAAGCCGGGCGCATCCGGAGGATGGCCTCGCCGGCCACCTTCTGAAAAACCACGCCTAATGTTCGCCCGAAGCCACGGTGCCCTGCTGTGCCTTGTGGATCGAGGACGGCACCACGCCGAAATATTTCCGGAATACCCGGCTGAAATGCGATGAGCTGGAAAAGCCCCAGGAGAACGCGACGTCGGTGATGGTCTTGCCGGCGTGAGCCTCGAGCTCCTGGCGGCAGTTCTGCAAGCGCGCTTGCCAGATGTAGTCGCTCACCGTCGTGCCGCGCTCCGAGAACAGCATGTGCAGATAGCGCTTGGAGCAGCCGAGCTCGGCCGATATCTGGTCGATGCACAGATCCGGATCGCGCAGGTGCTCGCGAATGAAGAACTGCGCGCGCACATACATCGCTTCGGGTCCGACACGATCGAACATCGTGTCGGCTTCGCGCAGCGGCAGCAGCAACAGGTCGATCAGCGAATCGGCAACGCCGACCGCGCTGTTCGCCGATAGCTTCGCCGCCTCGTCGAAGGTGGCATGGACGAAATCGTGCGCGATCCGCCCGGTGCCGGTCTTCGCCGACAGTTTGCACGCGGGCATCCGCTGCGAGGGGAACCCGCGGTCGCGCAGCAGCGCCTTCGGCACGATCACCACGTCGTGACGCGTGAAGGCCGGGCTGATGATCGAATGCGGACAGGAAACGTCATAGGCGATGATATCGCCGGGGTTGATTTCGATGTGACGGCCTTCTTGTTCGAAATAAGACACGCCGTAGGTCTGGAAGTGAATCTTGATGTAGGGGTGTTCATTGGCCTTGGCGCGCGCCAGCGTATGCGCGATCCGATGCTGGCTCACCTCGATCTGGCAGAGCTTCAGGCGCGAGACGCTCGTGTAATCGATGCGGCCTTCGAGCGAGGACGCCTCCAGCGGATCGACGTCGAAATGCCCACACAGGCTCGTCAGCCCGTCGATCCAGCTCTGGATCTGGCGCTTCGGCGTCATGCCGGTCGTCGAGAGCGTGTGAATGGTGTCGGACATTAATCCAGCCACTGGTTTGATCCGGAGATTCGACGCGAATCGCGACCAGCGCTGCCGGAGCCCTCAGCCGAGATTGCGTGACGTTTACCTCGAATTTGAGCGGTCTCTTGACACGAGCGCCATCGTGCCATCGCCGCCCTTGAAAGTTAATCCTCCGCCTTAGTTGCAGCGTCGTCAAGGGGAACCTGAGCGTTGAGGGAGCGCTCGAGGGTCTGCGGAAGCCGCTGAATTCGCTACTGCAAAACAAAATCTTCGTGTCCGTGCGCTGTCGAGCAAAGCGGCTTCTCTCTTGGGCAAGTTTCCCGATGACGAAGCCGTTAGGGATTGCAGCAGGGAACAACAAGAACGGGCCGCTCCTGCACGTGGACCCGTGGCTCTCATCAGGAGGAGGAAACAGAACAGCATCGTTTCTGGTCCCAACCGTGACCGCCCTGCACGAGCAGACGCCGGACGAGAAGCCCGGCGATCGAACAATGCTTCGGGAATAATAAACGAGACCAACGGAGGAATGACTATGCGCAAGGTGCTATTGGCGACCTATATCGGCTCCGCGGCGGCTCTCGCCGTCGGCAGCGCCTCAGCCAATGACGAGCTGATCAAGATGTCGCAGAACCCGAAGGACTGGGTGATGCCGGCGGGCGATTATGCCAACACCCGCTATTCCAAGCTGAACCAGATCAATGCACAGAACGTCGGCAAGCTCCAGGTCGCCTGGACGTTCTCGACCGGCGTGCTGCGAGGCCACGAGGGCGGGCCGCTGATCATCGGCAACATGATGTACGTCCACACGCCGTTCCCGAACAAGGTCTACGCTATTGACCTTTCGCAGGAGAACAAGATCGTCTGGAAGTACGAGCCGAAGCAGGATCCCAACGTCATTCCGGTGATGTGCTGCGACACCGTCAATCGCGGCTTGGCATACGGCGACGGCAAGATCATCCTGCATCAGGCCGACACCAATCTCGTCGCGCTCGATGCCAAGACGGGTCAGGTGGCCTGGTCGGCGACCAACGGCAATCCCGCGAAGGGCGAGACCGGCACATCGGCCGCGCTGGTCGTCAAGGACAAGGTCATGGTCGGCATCTCCGGCGGCGAGTTCGGCGTGCAGTGCCATCTCACCGCATACGACCTCAAGACGGGCAAGCAGGCCTGGCGCGCTTACTCCGGAGGTCCGGACGACCAGATCAAGGTCGATCCCGTCAAGACGACGTCGCTCGGCAAGCCGGTCGGGCCCGACTCCTCGCTGAAGACGTGGCAGGGCGATCAATGGAAGATCGGCGGCGGCTGCACCTGGGGCTGGATTTCCTACGATCCCGCTCTGAACCTCGTCTATTACGGATCGGGCAATCCCTCGACCTGGAACCCGAAGCAGCGTCCCGGCGACAACAAGTGGTCGATGACGATCTTCGCGCGCGATGCCGACACCGGCATGGCGAAGTGGGTGTACCAGATGACGCCGCACGACGAATGGGACTATGACGGCGTCAACGAAATGATCCTCTCCGATCAGCAGATCAACGGTCAGAACCGCAAGCTGCTGACGCATTTCGACCGCAACGGCCTCGCCTACACCATGGACCGCGAGACGGGCGAATTGCTGGTGGCCGAGAAGTACGACCCGAAGGTGAATTGGACCAGCGGCGTCGATATGGACAAGAACTCGCCGACCTACGGCCGTCCCAAGGTCGTTGCTCAATATTCGACGGAGCACGGCGGAGAGGACAAGAACACGAAGGGCATCTGCCCGGCCGCGCTCGGCACCAAGGACCAGCAGCCGGCAGCCTACTCGCCAGACACGCAGCTGTTCTACGTCCCGACCAACCACGTCTGCATGGACTACGAGCCGTTCAAGGTGAGCTACACCGCGGGCCAGCCCTATGTGGGTGCGACGCTCTCGATGTACCCGCCTCCGGGTGAAA
>JAEYTQ010000135.1 GCA_023433965.1 Pseudomonadota bacterium
GCGCATGGCCGCGCAGCCGCTGCCCTCGACCGCGGAAACGCGATGGATGCTGCGGGCGGCGCATTCGCCGCCGGGACCGGTGTGGGACGCCTGGGGCGCGCCGCGTTTCGATGCCGAGCTCTTGCGCAATCGTCATGGCCCCTGCGGCCGGTGGATCATGGAATGGAATTGTGATGAGTGCCAGTTCAGCGAACCGTCGACGTATTCTCAGCCTGTGGCTGCCGCGCCTGCCCATCGACCGGATCCAGCGGTTCTTCGTCAGCGCCGGGCTGGGTAAAAATAATGATCCGAGCATCGTCGTCATCAAGGACAACAATGCGCTGGTGATCCATGCGCTCGACGAGGCCGCCGAGCGCCTCGGCCTGTACATCGGTCAGCCCTTGGCCAATGCCCGGGCGATGTGCCCGGACTTGCGCGTGTTCGATGCCGACCTCGTGGCCGATGCGAAGACGCTCAGCGACATCGCGGACTGGTGCGATCGCTTCACGCCGTTGGTGGCGCTCGATCCGCCGCACGGGCTGTTCCTCGATATCACCGGCTGCGCGCATCTGTTCGGTGGCGAGGCCGCGCTGCTGACGACGCTGGTCCGCGCGCTGGCCCGCCAGGGCTTTGCCCTCGGTGCGGCGATCGCGAGCACGTCGGTCTGTGCGCGCACGCTGACGCGGCAGGCCTCAGGCACCATCGTGGCCGATGGCGGGGAGGCGGCGGCGATCAGCCGGTTTCCGGTGTCCGCACTCGGTGCGGGCGAGGCCATCACCACCGGCCTACGTCGCGCCGGCCTGAAGACCATCGGCGATGTCGCTGCGCGCAGCGCCTCCGAGATCACGGCGCGGTTCGGTGCGCGGTTCTCCACGCTGCTCGCGCATGCGCTGGGGCAGGGCGATGCGCCGATCAGCCCGCGCAAGCCGCTGCCCGATTACATCGTGGAAAAGCGCTTCGCCGAGCCGATCGCGACCGACACCATGATCGCGATGACGCTGTCGCGTCTGGCGGACACGCTGATCGACTCGATGGAGAAACAGGGCAAGGGCGCGCGGCGGCTGGAGGCCGCCTTCTTCCGCACCGACGGCGCGGTGCGCACGATCACGGTCGAGACCGGGCGCCCCGTGACGCGCAGCGCGGTGGTCGACCGCCTGTTCCGCGAGCGGCTCGATGCGCTCGCCGATCCCCTGGATCCCGGTTTCGGCTTCGACATGGTGCGGCTGTCGGCCAGCCGCACCGAGATCGTGGTGCAGGAGCAGCGCGATCTCGATGCCCATGTCCATGACAATGACGAGCTTGCCGCGCTGATCGACCGCATCGCCGCGCGCATCGGCGGGAAGCGCGTCGTCGTGCACCTGCCCCAGGATACCCATATCCCCGAACGTGCGGTGCTGGCTGCATCGGCGCAGCATCATCTCGCGGCCGCCATGCAGGCCGTATGGCCTGTTCGCACCGAGAGCGAGCCGCCGCTGCGCCCCTTGCGCCTGTTCGACAAGCCGGAACCGATCAAGGTGCCGTTCGCGACCGTGCCTGACGGTCCGCCGCATCAGTTCACCTGGCGGCGTGCGCTGCATGCGGTGGTGCGGGTGGAAGGGCCCGAGCGCATCGCCATGGAATGGTGGCGGCAGGACGGCAGGCAGCTGACGCGGGATTATTTCCGTATCGAGGACGCCGAAGGCCTGCGCTTCTGGATCTTTCGCGACGGTCTTTATGAAGGCGAGGTATTCGACGGTGAGGGCAAACCCGCTTCTCCCGGCTGGTATGTGCACGGTCTCTTCGCATGAATAGCCCCGCTTATGCCGAGATCGGCATCACCACCAATTTCTCCTTCCTGCGCGGCGGCTCGGATCCGCGCGCCTATGTGCATCAGGCGAGCGCTTTGGGGATACCGGTGATCGGCATTGCCGATCACAACACGCTCGCGGGCGTGGTGCGGGCCTACAAGGAGCTCGACAACGACAAGGTGATGCACAAGCCGAAGCTGTTGATCGGTGCGCGCATCGTCTTTATCGACGGCACGCCCGACATTCTTGTTTATCCGCGTGATCGCGCGGCCTATGGCCGGCTCTGCCAGCTTCTCACAAGGGGCAAGCGCGGCGACGACATCACGCGGATCGAGAAGGGCGAGTGTCACCTCGGATTTGCCGATCTCCTGGAGTTTTCGCAAGGCCAGCTCCTGGTTCTGACGCTACCGCATCGCTTCGAGCTGTCGCAGGCGCTGGACGTTCTCGCTAAGCTCAAAAACAGCCGCGCCGACGGCGTATGGCTGGCGGCGAGCCTGATCTATCGCGGCGACGACCGGCGCCGCCTGGCGCGGCTCGATGATCTCGCCGCCAAGGCAAAAGTGCCGCTGCTCGCGACCAACGAAGTGCTCTATCACGATCCCGGCCGCCGTCCGCTTCAGGACGTGCTGACCTGCATCCGGGAAAAGACCACGATCGCCGCGATCGGGAGAAAGCTGGAAGCCAATGCCGAGCGTTTTCTGAAGCCGCCACGCGAAATGGCGCGGCTGTTCCGCGATTTCCCCGAGGCGATCGCGGAGACCATGCGCTTTGCGAACGCAATCGACTTCTCGCTCGACCAGCTCAAATACCAGTATCCGGACGAGCCGGTACCGCCGGGCAAGACCGCGCAGGGGCATCTGGAGGACCTGACCTGGGCTGGCGTCGACAAATATTTCGGTGGCGAGATCGACGACAAATTGCGGGCGACGTTGAACAAGGAGCTCGCGCTGATTGCCGAGCTGAAATACGCGCATTACTTCCTCACCGTGCACGACATCGTGCACTACGCGCGCAGCCAGAACATTCTGTGCCAGGGCCGCGGCTCGGCGGCGAACTCGGCCGTGTGCTATGTGCTCGGCGTCACCTCGGTGGACCCGACCAAGGTCGACCTCTTGTTCGAGCGCTTCATCTCCAAAGAGCGGCTGGAGCCGCCCGATATCGACGTCGATTTCGAGCATTCGCGGCGCGAGGAGGTGATGCAATATGTCTACCGCCGCTACGGCCGCCACCGTGCCGCGATCATCGCCACCGTCATCCATTATCGCCCGCGCAGCGCCATCCGCGACGTCGGCAAGGCGCTGGGCCTGACCGAGGACGTTACCGCAGCGCTCGCCGACACCGTCTGGGGCAGCTGGGGCAAGGGCCTCAACGACATGCAGGTCCGGCAGGCCGGGCTCGATCCCAACAATCCCATGATCAACCTCGCGGTCGAGCTGGCGACCGAGCTGATCGAATTCCCGCGCCATCTCTCCCAGCATGTCGGCGGCTATGTGCTGACGCAGGACCGGCTCGACACCTATGTCCCGATCGGCAACGCCGCGATGGACGACCGCACCTTCATCGAATGGGACAAGGACGACGTCGATGCGCTTCATATGATGAAGGTCGACGTGCTTGCACTGGGCATGCTGACCTGCATCAGGAAGTGCTTCGATCTGATCGACCAGCACAAGGGCGAGCGTTTCGTGCTGGCGAACGTCCCGCAGGACGATCCCAGGGTTTACGACATGCTGTGTGCCGGCGAGTCGCTCGGCGTGTTTCAGGTCGAGAGCCGCGCCCAGATGAACATGCTGCCGCGCCTGAGGCCGCGGACCTTTTACGATCTCGTCATCGAAGTGGCGATCGTGCGCCCCGGGCCGATCCAGGGAGACATGGTGCATCCCTATTTGAGGCGGCGGAACGGGCTCGAGAAGGTGAGCTATCCCTCGCCGTCGCCGGAGCATGGCGACAAGGACGAGCTCTACAAGGTGCTGCACAAGACGCTCGGCGTCCCGCTGTTCCAGGAACAGGCGATGCGCATTGCGATCGAAGCCGCACATTTCACCTCCGAGGAAGCCAACGGCCTGCGCCGCTCGATGGCGACCTTCCGCAATGTCGGCACCATCGGCCAATACGAGGAGAAGCTGATCGGCAACATGGTCGCGCGGGGCTACGATCCGAATTTTGCACGAAGCTGCTTTGACCAGATCAAGGGTTTCGGCTCTTACGGTTTTCCTGAGAGCCATGCCGCGAGCTTCGCGCAGCTCGTCTACATCTCCTCTTGGCTGAAGCACTACCACCCTGACGCTTTCTGCTGTGGTCTGTTGAACTCGCAGCCGATGGGGTTTTATGCGCCGGCGCAGATCGTCGGCGATGCCCGCAAGAACGACGTCGAGGTCCGCGACATCGACGTGTCCTACAGCTTTGCCCAGAACACGCTGGAAGAGGGGAGCGGCAAGTACTGCGCCGTTCGCCTGGGCTTCCGCCAGATCGACGGTTTTCACTCGCTGGACGAGGATGAGGAGCGCCTGAAGCGCTCTCGGTCGTCATTCCGGGGCGCGCGTAGCGCGAACCCGGAATCCTTCGCGCCGCATACGCCGGGACGAGGAATGGATTCCGGGCTCGACGCTGACGCGTCCCCCCGGGATGACGATGCGGAGACAGTTCAGAACAATACGACGAAAGCCCAGGACTGGGCCGACCGCATCATTGCCGCCCGCAACCGCCGTCCCTTCACCTCGCTCGAAGATTTCGCCCGCGACACCGGACTGCCCAAGCGCGCGCTGATCCTGCTGGCGGACGCCGACGCGTTCCGTTCACTCGGGCTCGACCGCCGCGAAGCGCTGTGGCAGGTGCGGCGGCTGCCCGACGACGTGCCGCTGCCGCTGTTCGAGGCGGCGACCGCGCGCGAGCAGCCGGACGAGGGCGCAAGGCCGCTGCCGCTGATGCCGCGCGCCGAGCAGGTGGTCGCGGACTACCAGACCATTCGCCTGTCGCTGAAGGGACACCCGATGGAGTTCTTGCGCGAGATGTTGACGCGTGAGCGGATCGTCGCCTGCAAGGAGATCAACCATGAGAACGAGCGGCGCCGCGTCCGCTGTGCCGGCGTGGTGCTGGTGCGGCAGCGGCCGGGCAGCGCCAGCGGCGTCGTGTTCATGACGCTGGAGGACGAAACGGGCATCGCCAATGTCGTGGTCTGGCCCAAGATCATGGAGCAGTACCGGAAAGAAGTGATGGGCGCGCGCCTCATCGAGGTCCAGGGCTACATCCAGAGCAGCCCCGAAAAGGTGACGCATCTCATCGCCCAGCGCATGATCGACCGCTCGCACGATCTGGTTGGCCTCGCCCATGATGCCCTCGGCCGCAAGCATCCGCTGCCGGAAGGCGCGACCGTCGTCGAGCCGTTCAACGAAGACCCCCGCGCGCTCACGGACATGCCGGCGCAGAAAATCCGCCACCCCCGCAACGTCCGCATCCTGCCGCCGTCCCGGGATTTTCATTGAGGGAGGAATGCCCCTCGCAATGATGAAATTCTTGAGACGATCTTTCGCCCAGGCTCAGCCGTCATACCCGCGAAAGCGGGTATCCAATAAGCCGCGGCCTCTCGGTTCAATCATCACCGTCTCTGGAATACTGGATCGCCCGGTCAGGGTGTTCAGGGCCGGGCGATGACAGTGTGCCTCAAAAATTCACCCGGTTCGAGATCGCGCCGTCCACGACCAGATTCGATCCCGTGGTGAACCCCGACACCGGGCTCGCCAGAAACACCGCCGCGCTTGCGATCTCCTGCGGCGTGGCCATACGGCCGGTCGGATTGCGGCTCATCGCATCCTTGTAACGTTCCGGCATGTTCTTCTCGATCGTCTCCCAGACACCGCCCTTGAAATAGACCGTGCCCGGCGACACGACGTTCACGCGAATCTTCTTCTTGGCGTATTGCCGCGCCAATCCCTTGGCCATGTGGATCAGCGCCGCCTTGATCGGACCATAGGAGCTGGCTGTGTCCGCCTGCGCCGCGGAAATCGAGGAGATGATCACGAAGGCCGCATCGCCGCTGCCCGCACCGCTCGCCTCGAGGAACGGCCGCGCGGCGTCGAACGCATGCACGGCGCCGAGCACGTCGAGCCGGAAGTTCTGCTCCCAGGACGCGGGATCGCCGCCTTGCGCCATTGCGCCCGCATTGGAGAACAGCAAGTCGATGCTGCCGAGCTCGTTCGCAGCAGTCTCGATCCAGCCCCTCAGCGCCGCGCCGTCGGTCACGTCGACCGGGCTGCCGGTGGCCTTGATGCCGCTCGCCTTCAGCTCCGCGACGGTTGCCGCAACCTGATCGGCGTTGCGCGCGCACACCGCGACATTGGCACCTTCGCCGGCCAGCGTCGCCGCGATCGCCCGCCCGATGCCGCGCGTGCCGCCGAGAACGATGGCGTTCTTTCCCTTGAGACCCAGATCCATTGTTGGCTCCTTTTTGTTTCTGCCGCGAGTGTAGCCGTTTCAGGAGTGGCGCAGAAGCCAACACCTCGTCATGGCGAGTGCAGCGAGCTAATCCATGGACGCATCGTCGAGATATGGAAAAGCTGACATGAAACTTACAGCTCTGGATCTTTTTAACGCCAACGGCGGAGCGCCGGGCGTTTTTAGGTTGTTCGAAATCAGAATTCGGCACTATTAGCGCGACCGATGCGGCGCTCATTCGCCGAGATCGTCGCAGACACGGCCGGGCTCCATGACAGTTCAAAATTCAATGCGATCGCATGTGCTTACAAAACGACGGATGATCTCTTCCGTAGTTTTACTAGCTCTTGCCGGTGCCGGTGCCTACGGCGTGCTGCACGCCGGGCCCAAGCAGAAGAAGCACTCCGAGATCTCCAGCCAGTCGCGCAAGAATGCACTGGCTTTCACGCCGACGCCGTCCGAATGGTCGACGCTGACCATCGAGCCGGTCAAGGCCAGGAGTTTCCGCGCCGAGTATGTCACTGAAGGCAAGGTCGCGATCGACGAGGACCGCTCGACGCCGGTGTTCTCGCCCTATGCCGGCCGCGTCACCAAGCTGCTGGCCAGGCCCGGCGAGATGCTGAAGCAGGGCCAGCCGCTGTTCACGATCGAAGCCGCAGACACCGTGCAGGCCCAGAACGATTTCATTGCGGCGATGACCGCGCAGAACAAGGCAAAGTCGGCGATCGACCTCGCCGACATCCAATTCAGGCGCGCCAAGGACCTTTACGAGGGGCACGCCATTCCGCTGAAGGATTATCAGCAGGCGGAGGCCACCCAGGTACAGGCGCAGAATGACATGCGCTCCTCGGGGACGGCGCTGGAAGCCGCGCGCAACAAGCTGCGCATTCTCGGCTTCACCGACGGGGCCATCAAGTCGTTCCAGGAAAAGGGCGTCATCGATCGGGAGATCACGATCTATTCGCCGATCTCCGGTACCGTCCTGCAGCGCAAGATCGGTCCCGGCCAATACGTCAATTCCGGCGCCAGCGATCCGGTCTTCGTGATCGGCGATCTCTCGACGGTCTGGCTCACCGCCTTCATGCGCGAGAGCGACGCGGCCGCCGTGTGCATCGGGCAGGACATCACGGTCAACGTGATGGCGCTGCCAGGCCGTCCGTTCAGCGCCAGGATCAACTACGTCGCCGCCGCGATTGATCCCGCCACTCGCCGCCTGCTGGTTCGCGCCACCATCGACAACAAGGACGGGCTGCTGAAGCCGGAAATGTTCGCGAACGTCACGGTCTACTCGGCCGGCGACCGCGCTGCGCCGGCCGTGCCGAAGCAGGCACTGATCTATGAAGCCGACAAGGTCCGCCTCTGGGTTGCCCGCGAGGACAAGTCCGTCGAGCTGCGCCAGATCAAGACCGGCCTCATCAACGGCGACCTCGTCGAGGTCACAAGCAATCTGAAGCCCGGCGAGCAGATCGTCACCAAAGGCAGCTTGTTCATCGACCGCGCGGCGTCCGGCAACTGATCGACGACCCAAGAAAATCGAAGACCTGAATGGATCGTCTCGTCGCCCTTGCCGTCAACCGGCGCTTCCTGATGGTCGGGATGTTCGCGGCCGTCCTGATCGGCGGCCTGATCGCGTTCAACCGGCTCAACATCGAGGCCTATCCCGATCCGACCCCGCCGATGGTCGACATCGTGACGCAGAGTCCCGGCCTGTCGGCGGAGGAGATCGAGCGCTACATCACGATCCCGATCGAGACCCAGGGCGCGGGCCTGAAGAACATCACGACCATCCGCACCATCTCGCTGTACGGCCTCTCCGACGTCAAGATCCAGTTCTCCTTCGCCTACACTTATGACGAGGCGTTGCAGCAGGTCCTGAACCGCCTGGCTCAGCTGGCGCCGCTGCCTGGCAACGTGCAGCCGCAGATCTCGCCACTCAGTCCGGTCGGCGAGATATTCCGCTACCGTCTCGTGGGGCCGCCGAACTACAGCGTGCTCGATCTCAAGACCATCCAGGACTGGGTCCTCCAGCGCCGATTCCGCGCCGTGCCGGGGGTCATCGACGTCACCGGCTGGGGCGGCAAAAGCAAGACCTACGAGATTCAGGTCGACTTCAACAAGCTGGTCGCCAACGGGCTGACGTTGCCGCAGCTGCTCCAGGCGGTCGGAAATTCCAACGTCAATGTCGGCGGTAACACCGTCGATATCGGCCAGCAATCGGCGGTGGTGCGCGGCGTCGGCCTGATCCGCTCGATCGACGACCTCGCCAACACCATGGTGGCGCAAACCGGCGGCAACCCGGTGCTGGTCAAGGACGTCGCCACCGTCACTGTCGGTCAGAAGCCACGCCTCGGCATCGCCGGCCTCGACGAGTCCGATGACATCGTGCAGGGCATCGTCCTGATGCGCCGCGGCGAGCAGAGCTCACCGACCATCAAACGCGTCCACCAGCTCGTCCAGCAGATCAACAACTCCAGCATCCTGCCGCCCGGCGTGCGCATCGAGCGCATCTACGACCGCGGCGACCTGATCGAGCTCACCACCCACACCGTGCTGCACAACATGG
>JAEYTQ010000009.1 GCA_023433965.1 Pseudomonadota bacterium
TCGGGTTGACGGTGATGTACTTCATCGTCTCCGTCAGCAGCGGGGTGGCGTGCTTGCCCGGCTTGCCGGTGACGACGCGCGTGGTCCAGACTTGCTGGCCGCGCTGCATCACCTTCAGCGTGAAATCGGGAATGTTGAGGATGACATAGGCATCGCCCAGCGCGGGTGCGCCGAGGTCGCGCGGCAGCCAGCGCCAGCGCTCCATGTTCACCAGCACCACGTCGATCTGCTTGTCGCGCTTGGGGGTGTTGAGCGCCTTCACGGTCTTGTCGTCGAGGATGCCGGTCGCCTTCATCTCGGCGCTGCTCTGGAATTTGCGCACGGCTTGGGCGACGGCGGCGTCATAGCGGGTGTCGCCGGCGTTCTCGGCGAGACCCAGCTTGGCGCGCAGCTGCGGCACGCGCGGATCTTCCACGACGATCTCGGCCTGCTTCTTGGTAGCCGGAGTGTATTTCAGCGCCGGGCCGTCGGCGATCTCGATCACCGGCCCGTTGCCCTCGCCACGCAGCTCGGCGAGCTTGGCCTTCAGCTCCTTGTAGAGCTTGTGAGGCGGGTTGTAGCTGTCGAGCGCGGCGGAGGCGTCGGCTGCGGTCGTGACCTTGGCGAGCACCTCGTTGGGGTCGACCGGATGCTCGGGATAGAGAATGTCGCCGCTGGCCTGCGACCAGTGCATGCGGCCGCTCTGGGCGTGGCGCGCATAGTCGAACATGCTGGCGGTGAGCTTGAGCTCGGCATCGGCAAGCGCATCGGGTGTCGTGGCGGCGGCGAAATCCGGCACCGGATAGTCGGCCGGATTGAGGCCGTCGGAGCCCGCGTCTTTCAGCCGCGCGATCACGCCCTTGGCTGCCGGGGTCAGGCTGCCGCCTTGCGTCCAGACCGGCGCAAACTCGCGTCCGCCGTAAAATTTCTCGACCGCGGCGCGCTCGTTCTTGCGGTCGAAATGCCGCGAGGTCTTGGCGCCGATGATGTCCTTCAGCCTGTCGGCGACCGGCTGGTCGGCCGCGGGAACGTTGCTCGCGGCCTTGACCGGCTCGGCGGCCGGAGCGGCAGCAGCTGGTGCGGTCGCAGTATCGGCCTTGGCAGGTTCAGACTTCGCGGGCTCGGTTGTTGCGGTCTCGTTCTTCGGCGCCTCGGTGGCAGGCGTGGTCGCGACGCTGGAAGGCTTCGGCTCGACCTTGTCCGCTGCCGGCGCGGCCTCGGTCTTCGCGGGTTCCTTGGCTCCGTCCTGAAGTGTGGCGGTGGTGTCGAGCTTGATGTCCGCGGCAGCCGGAGGCGGGACGTTGGCGGGCTCGGGGCGGGGAATGGCGGCTTCGATCGCGAGTTCGGCAGCGCTGCTGCGCGCCTGATCCTGGGCCAGCGCCGCGCTGGCCGAGACCGTGAGGAAGGTCGCCGCCACCGTCATCAAGACGCGGTCGAAGCCCGCACGGTGGTTCAAACAGTCACGCATTGTGTCGCACCCCTCGGGTAAGCTGTCCCTCGTGGAACAGCTTTGTTGTCGCCTCATGAGCTTCGGCTAAACCGCGCCGGCCTCTCGAAAGTTGCACGCCTGCACGCAACGAGTCTTACGCAGACGATATACAGGCCCCGATTTTGCAGCCAGCGCTACCCGGGACAACTCACGACAAACTGACTTCAAGGGAGCCTCTTGGCAACGGATTGTGCGCTTCTGCCACGCGCTTTTCCCTCTGTCTGTCGCTTCCGGGCCACGGTTCAAATCGCGGCCGGATTCCGTCGTCGGACGAAGAGCTTACGCGATCGACCGCGAGACCGCGAATCTCCGTTCGCAGGGCTCAGTGCGTCTCCTCACCGCTTTTGCCGCCATGACCGGGAACCCCCGCTTCGTCGAGTTTGCGGTAGAGCGTCGACCGGCCGATTTTGAGGCGGCGAGCCACCTCGGACATCTGGCCGCGATAGTGCGAGATCGCGAAGCGGATGATCTCGTTCTCCATGTCCTCGAGCGTGCGGACATCACCGGTGGCGGTGAGCATCGCGAGAGTCCCCACGGCCGGCAGTGGTGCGATTGGTATTTCGCTACCCGATACCACGGAAGGCATCGCTGGCTCGAGCATCAGCGGGGCGGTCGGAATATCCGTGACGGGGTGCTGCTGCGAGGCCAGCAGCGGGAAATCACCGAGGCCAAGCTGGTCGCCATCGCTCATCACCACGGCGCGATAGACCGCGTTCTCGAGCTGACGGATGTTTCCGGGCCAGTCGAGCTGGGCGAGGTGCGCCACGGCCTCGCCGCTGATGCCGGCGATCGGGCGGTTCTCCTCGGCGGCGAAGCGCGCGATGAAATGCCTGAGCAGATGCGGGATATCCTCGCGCCGGGCGCGCAGCGAGGGGATCGTCAGCGGCAGCACGTGCAGCCGATAGAACAGGTCTTCCCGGAAATGTCGCTGTTTCACCCGTTCCAGGAGCTTGCGATTGGTTGCCGAGATGATACGCACGTCGACCTTGACCGGCTTGCGGCCGCCGACCGCCTCGACCGCGCCTTCCTGCAGCGCGCGCAAGAGCTTGACCTGCGCGGTCAGCGGCAGCTCGCTGACCTCGTCCAGAAACAGCGTGCCGCCATGCGCCTCGACGAACTTGCCCATGTGCCGCTCGGTGGCGCCGGTGAAGGCGCCCTTCTCGTGGCCGAACAGGATGGACTCGACGAGATTGTCGGGAATGGCGCCGCAATTGACCGCGACGAACGGCTTGGCCTTGCGCTCGCCGCTGCCATGGATGGCGCGGGCGAACATCTCCTTGCCGACGCC
Organism: Pseudomonadota bacterium; assembly: GCA_023433965.1. Classification (GTDB taxonomy): domain Bacteria; phylum Pseudomonadota; class Alphaproteobacteria; order Rhizobiales; family Xanthobacteraceae; genus Bradyrhizobium. The sequence continues at coordinate 2,757 of JAEYTQ010000009.1, forward strand.
GGATTCGCCCTCGATCAGCACGGGAATCGCGGAGTTTGCTGCTTTCTGGGCGGCGCGCATCACCGGGGTCATCGCCTCGGCGCGGGTGATGATGTCCGAGAAGGTCAGCCGGCCCTCGCGGCTGTGGCGGATGCGCTGCAATTCGCCCTTGAGCGCGGAGGTGTTGAGCGCATTGCGAAGCGAGACCTGGAGTCGCTCCATGCCGACCGGCTTGACGACGAAATCGGCCGCGCCGGCGCGCATCGCCGAGATCACGTTGTCGATGCCGCCATGGGCAGTCTGCACGATGATGGGGATGCTGAGGCCGAGTTCGCGGATTTTCGCCAGCACGCCCATGCCGTCGAGGCCCGGCATCACGAGATCCAGAATGACGCCGTCGATGGCCGGAGCGTCGGGAGCGGTGAGGGCGGCAATGGCGGCGTCGCCGGAGTCCACGACGACCGTCTCATAGCCGCATTTCTGCACCATGTTCTCGATCAGCCGGCGGGCGACAGCGTCATCGTCGGCGATCAAAATACTGGCAGCCATGGTGTTCCCCGCACGCTACTACTATCTGTCTCGAATCGGGGCACTCTGGCCGAAGCCGATTAACGCACGCTTAATCCTTGATGCTCCCGTCCGTCGTCGCGATTGTTGAACACAGGTTTCCCACACAATGACTTCGCGCTCCAAATCCGCTCTCGATAAGTCTGCTCTCACAAAGTCCACTGTCACAAAGTCCGCTCTCCGCAAGATTGCCGCCAAAACGTCCGCCAAGAAATCTGCCGTCAAGGCAAAGCCCTCCAGATCTTCGGCCGCAAAGCCTGCGAGCAAGACCGGCAAGCTTCCGGAGTGGAACCTGGCTGATCTCTATTCCGGGATCGGTGCGCCCGAGGTGGCGCGCGATCTCGAAAAAATGGATGCCGACTGCGTCGCCTTCGAGACCGACTACAAGGGCAAGCTGGCGACAGGGACAGCAAACGAAGATGGCGGAAAATGGCTCGCCGAAGCGGTGCGACGCTATGAGGCGATCGACGATCTCGCCGGCCGTCTCGGCTCCTATGCCGGTCTCGTTCATGCCGGAGACAGCGTCGACCCTGCGATTTCAAAGTTTTACGGCGACGTGTCCGAGCGCCTGACGCAGGCGTCCACGCATCTTCTGTTCTTCGCGCTCGAGCTGAACCGGATCGATGACGATATTTTGAACCGGGCGATGCAGGCTGCCGAGCTCGCGCATTATCGTCCCTGGATCGAGGATTTGCGCAAGGAGAAGCCCTACCAGCTCGATGACAGGCTGGAGCAACTTTTCCTGGAGAAGGCGCAGACCGGCTATTCCGCGTTCAACCGGCTGTTCGACCAGACCATCTCCAGCCTGCGCTTCAAGGTCGGCGCCAAGGAGCTTGCGATCGAGCCGACGCTCAACCTGTTGCAGGATCGCGACGGTGCCAAGCGCAAGAGCGCGGCTGAGGCGCTGGCGAAGACCTTCAAGGCCAATGAGCGCACCTTTGCGCTGATCACCAACACGCTGGCCAAGGACAAGGACATCTCCGACCGCTGGCGCGGTTTCAAGGACGTTGCCGATTCCCGGCACCTGAACAACCGTGTCGAGCGCGAGGTGGTCGATGCGCTGGTCGCCTCGGTGCGCGCGGCCTATCCGAAGCTGTCGCATCGCTATTATGCGCTCAAGGCGAAATGGTTCGGCAAGAAGCGGCTGGCCTATTGGGACCGCAACGCGCCGCTGCCGTTTGCGGCGACCGACGTCATCGCCTGGCCGGAGGCGCGAAGCATGGTGCTGACGGCCTATCGCGGCTTTTCGCCCAAAATGGCCGATATCGCCGAGCGCTTCTTCACCGATCGCTGGATCGACGCGCCGGTCCGGCCGGGCAAGGTGCCGGGGGCGTTCTCGCATCCGACCACGCCGTCGGCGCATCCTTACGTGCTCATGAACTACCAGGGCAAGCCGCGCGACGTGATGACGCTCGCCCACGAGCTCGGCCACGGCGTGCATCAGGTGCTCGCCGCGAAGAACGGCGCACTGATGGCGCCGACGCCGCTGACACTGGCGGAGACCGCGAGCGTGTTCGGCGAGATG
>JAEYTQ010000030.1 GCA_023433965.1 Pseudomonadota bacterium
TCGGCAAGGAGAACGTGCCGCTGCAGGAGCTCGAATCCGCGGAGGACTGTCTCGCCGATCATCTGAGGCGCAAGACCGAGGAAATCCGCGCGGCCAAGGGAGACCCAAGGAAGGCATTCGGCCGGCAAATCGCGGCCCGCCTCCCCGACACCGACGCGATCGACTTCTGCGCGGCGCGGATCCATGCGGCCAATTCCTGCGGCAATTTCCTGCGCATCAACCGCGTCTACGCGCTCGACAGCCAGGTGACCGAGCAGGAGGCGCAGGTCACGGGCGAAATCGAGATGGCCGTGCTGGCGCCCTTCACCATGTGCAGCAAGGTCGCGACCACCTGCACCGGCACCTGCTGGGACGCACGGACGGGCCGCCCGCAGCCAGGCGCCGCCAACAACGGGCGCTCGGCGGAATCCTTCAACGTGACGCGCCGCCTGCGCATCCAGCGGACCTTTGCTTTCGTGAAGGCCGCCGACGGCTGGCGCTGCCGGGAGGACGAGCTGGCCCCGGTGAATGCGGGGACGACGAGCGGGGGATCGTAGCTTGTCTCCTCTCCTCGCTCTTCGCGGGGAGACGGTTGGGGTGAGGGGCTGTCTCTGCGATCACGGTGAGAGTTTGACTCGCGGAGAGTCCCCCGCACCCGCATCGCATCTTCGATGCGACGCGGCCTCTCCCCGCACGCGGGGAGAGGCCAGAAGCATCAGAACATCAGATTGTCCTTCACCAGCACCCAGCGGCCGCCCTTGACCTGCTGCACCTGGGTGATGGTGTTGGCGAGGTGGTCGGTCTTGGAGAACTTGGTCGGCGGCGAGTTGAAGATGTCGAGGAATTTCTCGCCCGACTCGAGCGCATCCAGCATCTTCTGGCCGGTGAGATCCTTGCCGGCCTTGTTGGCGTAGAACGCAAACGTCATCATCGCATTGTAGCCGATGATCGCCTGCGTGTTGGCGTCCGCGCCGAACATCTTCTTGTAGTTGACGAGCCAGTCCTTGACCTTGCCCTTGGCGGTGTCCTCATAGGGGATCTCGAAGCCGCTGGCGGCATAGAGACCCTCGACGGCTTCCTTGCCCAGCGCCGGAACCTCCATCACGTTGGTCGGGGTGGCGCCGAGAAAGGTGACGTCCCAGCCGAGCTTCTTGGCTTCGGTCATCGCCCCGATAGTCTCGCGGAGCACGGTGCCGAGCACGACGAGGTCGCAGCCGTCGGACTTCATCTTGGCGACCTGCGCGCTGAAGTCGGAGGCGCCGCGCTTGTAGCTCGTGATCGAAGCCGGCTGCGCCTTCATGGCGGTGAGCTGCTGATTGAAGCCGTCGAGCACGTTCTTACCGTACTCGTCGTCCTGATGCATGATACAGGGCTTCTTGAAGCCCTTCCATTCGATCATGTATTTCAGCGCGGCCCGCGTGCTCTCGACGTAAGGCAGCAGATTGTTGAACTTCAACCGCTCCTGCGGCTTGGCCGGATCGAACTTGAAGGTGAACTCGGCCGCCGTCAGCGGAAACAACTGAAGCACCCCGGCATCGAACAGGATGTCCTGGGCGGCGAGCACGGTCGGCGATCCCATCGGTCCTATCATCGCGAATATCTTGTCGCGCTCGATCAGCTTCTGCGAAGCCAGCACGGCCTTTTTCGGATCATAGCCTCTGTCCTCGACGACCAGGCGAATCTTGCGGCCGTGGATCCCGCCGGACGCGTTGATCTCCTCTGCCGCCATCTTCAGGCCGTTTGCGACCGGAACGCCCCAGCCCTTGATCGGGCCCGACAAATCCTGATGCGTGCCGACGACGATCTCGGTTGCCGAGATGCCCTCGTTGGTGACCTTGGTTTGCGCTGCGGCCGGCAGACAGGTGAGCACCACGGCACTCACAGCAAGGCCGAATGCGCTGAACGATTTCGACATTGACGTCTCCTCTCCTAAAGGCCCGTGTTGGACGAAGGGCGGGGGCCACGGCTCCTTCGCTTTCTCGAATGGGACGTTTCCTTTTTGCGCATGCCCTTCTCGGAAAACCGGTTCCCACTTTCCCGGGCATGCGCATGCGTCACGCCACCGCGCGCTCGCGATACATCGCCTCGATCTCGGCGGCGTAGCGCTTGTTCACGAAGCCGCGCTTCAACTTCATGGTCGGCGTCAGCTCTTCGTCCTCCGGAGTGAGCTGCCGCTCGATCAGATAGAACCTCTTGATGGTCTCGACGCGGGCGAAATTGCCGTTGACCTGCTCGATCTCGCGCCAGATCAGATCCTGGATCTCCCTCGCCCGGCACAGGCTGGCGTAGTTGGTGAAGGGAATGTCGTGATCCTGGGCGAACTTCTCGACGTTCTCCTGGTCGATCATCACGAGGCAGGTGAGATAAGGCCGCTTGTCGCCGATGACGACCGCATCCGAGATGTAGGGCGAGAACTTGAGCTGGTTCTCGATCTCGGACGGCGTGATGTTCTTGCCGCCGGAGGTGATGATGATGTCCTTCATCCGGTCGGTGATGCGGACGAAGCCCTCGTTGTCGATGGTGCCGACGTCGCCGGTGTGCAGCCAGCCGCGGGAATCGATCGTCTCCGCGGTCTTCTCCGGCTGGTTCAGATAGCCCATGAACAGAAAGTCGCCCTTGATCAGGATCTCGCCCTCGGGCGACAGCGCCACCTCGCCCCAGGGCACCGCGGTGCCGACCGAGCCGAGCTTGATCCTGTCCGCTGGCATCATGGTGGCGACCCCGCAATTCTCGGTCTGGCCGTAGACCTCGTGCACGTCGATGCCGAGCGCGAGATAC
>JAEYTQ010000091.1 GCA_023433965.1 Pseudomonadota bacterium
ATCTTACTCGTCCATCGGACTCGATCGGCATGCACTGTACGATCGTGTAGATCTTTGGCGCTTCAGGTGCGGCGCGCCCCTGGGGACCTTGAGCCTGGTGCCGAACCTCTTCATTTAGCTTGTAAGCGTATGACATGTTTGCTTTCTCGACGTTTGCGGGTCTGTCGGCGGTCTCGCTAGTCTTCAAGAATGGATTTTGTAGCCTCGAATATCTGTTCCGCTGTGCCCTTGATCGTGCCCTTCGCCCAAGCTTGAAACACCGTGACGTATGCGTTCTTGTAGGCCGCTTCGTCCGCGGAGAAGTAGACTTCGTCTGTGGCAGTGTCCAAGACGAGCGCTCCCGTATCGATACAGATCTCCTCGATCAGGACCATGCGTTCTTCCTGCTCGGCCAAATGACGTTTGACTATGCTCATTGACTCTTCTGCTCTCGGCACCGAGGAACCACGTTCCCGATCCGGCTGGTGAACATCCTAACGTAGTCCACCGGACACAGGCGCAACAGGAAGCCGCAGTCGCGCTCCGCTTTTCGATCCTTTACCTGCTTGAATGAAAAACCCCGCCCCGATACCTCGGGAGCGGGGCAGGACCACAAGCTCTGCCAGTACATCCGTGGCTAGAGCGACAGGTCTGTCGTGCGCTTAACTAAGCAGCACGGAGATTTTCGGCGGCGGACTTGCCAGTACGACGGTCCGCGACGACATCGTAAGACAACGTCTGACCTTCCGTCAGAGTTCCCATGCCGGCACGTTCGACCGCGCTGATGTGAACGAAGACGTCGTTGGTGCCGTTTGACGGCTGGATAAAGCCGAAGCCCTTTTGGGTATTAAACCACTTCACTGTACCGGTGTTCATCAGGTTTTCCTTGTTTGAGCGCGCAGGACCTGGCGCGCGGAGTTGCGGCCAGTCGTCCAATTAGTCGATGATGGAGAATGTCTGAAACGTGCGCGCCGTCAGGATCTGAGGCGAAAGCGGAACAGTTGTTCGGCCAGTATCGATGCGTGAGACAGTACACCAGCCGTTGACAGACTTCAAGAAGAAAGCCAGTGGCGCGTCAGCGTGGTAGTGCGGGTCCGACGCCTTCGAGCCAAAGGGAACGTCGATGATCTCATGCAGGCAATCGAGAAAGCCTGCGCGCAATCGCCGCGGCAGCAACGCTCCTCATCGGAACGGTTATGCAGGCGCGAGCCCGGCTAGCGCATCGCGAACAGCTCCTGATGAAACCGCTGCCCGACAGGGAAGCCGTGCGCGCCGAAGTCTCGCCTGAGCGCCTCACCGAAGGCAGGCGGACCACAGAACCAGATGCTCGCCTTGCGCCATTCCGGTACGGCTTGGCGGATGCGTTCGCCGGTCAATCGTCCGTCGCGCGCGTCGACGAGAACGTGCAGCCGGACATCGGCCGACCGCGCATCCGCCGCGAGCTTGCCGAGAGCTTGCTCGTCGACGTCGGCGGTGGTGTGAAACAGGTCGGCCGGCTGCGCCACGGTGCAATTCGGAGCATCCTTCGGAATGGTCATCTGCTTCATGCGAGCGACGAAGGGCGTGATACCGATACCCGCCCCGATCCAGATCTGACGCGAGCAATCGTCGTCGAACGTGAAGCAGCCATAGGGCCCTTCCACCTTCACCTCCTGTCCGACACGGAGCGTCTGCCGCAGCCGGCTGGTGTGGTCCCCGAGTTCCTTGGTGATGAACGTGATCCTGGGATACTCGGCGCGCCAGCAGGAGGCGATCGTGTAAGGATGCGCGCCTTCCGAAACATCCGACGTGGCGAAAGCGAACTGGCCCGGTCTATGGCCCGGCCAGCCATGGGGGACTTCGATCTCGGTCTCGATGGCTCTGACGCCGGGATAATATTCGAGCGAGGTGATCATGCCCTTAACCTGCCGGCCGGCCCCGACGCGCCGCAAGAGCGCAACTGCCGCCGCCCATGTACCGCAGGCAAGCAGCGCCGCAACGATTCCTCCGAGCGGAGACATCCAGTAGCTGAACTTCATCAGCGCGACCGCGTGAAAGACCAGCACCAGGTAAGCGACGGCGAGCAGCCGATGGGTCTTGTAGAAAAGTCGGTAGGGGAACGCTCGAATGAGCGCCAGAGCGATCAGCATCACGGTGCCGTAGAAGGCCCACTCGCCCAGCCCCTCCGCCGGTCCGCGCAGGCTGGCGAGGAATGCCTCGATCGGATTGTCGATGGTCGGCCTTGCCCCGCGCTGCGGTCGCGCCAGCAATCCCAGGCCGACCGCCCATTTCGGACCGCTCGCCCAGAGCCAGTGGACGATGGCCGTCACCAGGGCCGTGATGCCGAGCCATTTGTGCAAGCGGTACATCTTGTCGAGGCCGCCCAGCCATGCCTCCGGCCAGCGCGGTCGCATGGCGAGAACCATCGCCATGCTCATGCAGCCGATGGCCAGGACGCCGCTCAGCTGCACCATTCTCTCGCGAAAGGGAAAGAATGAGCCCGGCCCCAACGGCTGGCGCTCTACCAGTAGCCACAACAGGAGCAGAACCGCCAGACTGCCCCAAAATGCCCGCTTGAGATTCTGCATGGCCTCTCTCATGCCGATATCGACGCGACGAACCGCAGGGGCACAATCGAGCCGATCCAGCCGCATCGCATTGAGGTGTCTCAACGCGACGCCGAACCCGCGGGAGGGAGCAGACCGGCGGCCGCGGGCCGCAGAGGCTAAGCCGGCGAAACCACGGCCTCGTAGATGTCCTCCTCCTGGGCGGTGTGCATGCGCACCAGCGTCTCGATCGCCTCGATCACGCGCTGAGCATCTCGAACGAGATAGCGGTCGATCTTCTCCGACGGCAGATCTTCCACGATGCGGTCGAGCAGTCGCGCCAGATGCAGTATCTCGCGATGCGCACGGCTCATGGCGGAGAGCCCGTGACGGTCGCGCAGCACTTCGGTGAGTTTCGGATAGACGCTGTCCTCGTCGTCGCGCTCGTGAGCCACGACGCTGTTCTGAACCAGCCGATGGGCCTCACCGATCATGGCCGCGGCGGATTCGGGCGTCACATCGTCCAGCTCGTCGACGATCTGACGCAAGCGGTCGAGATCCTTGAAGAGAGCCTGATGATCGTGATGCAATGTCCGCCCCTGCTCCGCGGTGATGCGCGGACCGCGGCTGACCAAGGACGGAACGAGAGCCCGCAATGCGTTGAGGATGACGGCAACGTCGATCACCTCCTGCACGATCGCGGCGGGCACGGGATCGAGCCAGCCAGCGGCGGCGGCCATCATCGCGACCAACGACATTCCCATGCCGGCAAAGATGCTCTGCAGGGCAATGCGACGCGCCCGCTGCGCAATCATGATGGCATCGCCAACCCTGTCGAGCCGGTCCGTGAGGATCACCACATCTGCCGCCTCGGACGAGGCACTTGCGCCGCGCGCACCGAGCGCGACCCCGACGTCGGCCACGGCCAGCGCCGGCGCATCGTTGATGCCGTCGCCGACCATGATGGTCGGATGCAGCCGCTGCTCGCTGCGCACCGCATCGACCTTGTCCGAGG
>JAEYTQ010000176.1 GCA_023433965.1 Pseudomonadota bacterium
ATGGGTGTCGCCGAATTTCACCAGGCAGGAGCCTTCCGCATATTTGACCACGCCGCGCTCCAGCGTCACGGGGCGCAATTCGTCGGGCGCACGGCGGCTTGGCCGCATGGGAAATCCTCCAAAACTCGCGGGGTGCAGGGCTGTTCGCGGTGCTTGTAGGTGGGGCGGGGGTGGGCGGCAAGGGCTTATTCCGTCCCTGATTCCCGCGGCGCAAACGCAACGCTTGTCAGAACCCTCGCGGATGGACAAATAATGAGCATCCGAGAGGAGTTACCGTCTGTGTCCCATCACGATCCGATCCATCTGATCGCGCCGCACGCAGGCCTTGCCCAGCTCAACGAGCGTTCCCGCGACATCTTTCGTCAAATTGTCGAAAGTTACCTCGCGACAGGTGAGCCCGTGGGCTCGCGCAATATCTCGCGCCTGATCGCGATGCCGCTGTCGCCGGCTTCGGTCCGCAACGTCATGGCCGATCTGGAACAGCTCGGCCTGATCTATGCCCCGCACACCTCGGCGGGCCGGCTGCCCACGGAACTCGGCTTGCGCTTCTTCGTCGATGCCCTGATGCAGGTCGGCGACCTCAACGAGTCCGAGCGGCAGGCGATCCAGAGCCAGCTCTCCTCCGTCGGCGAGGCGCAGTCGGTCGAGGCGGCGCTCGACCAGGCCCTGATGCGGCTCTCCGGCCTCACCCGGGCCGCCGCCGTCGTGTTGACGCCGAAATCCAACGCGAGGCTGAAGCACATCGAGTTCGTCCGCCTGGAACCGGAGAAGGCGCTGGTGATCCTGGTCGGCGAGGACGGCCAGGTCGAAAACCGCGTGCTGACGCTGCCGCCCGGAGTTCCCTCCTCGGCACTGACCGAGGCCGGCAATTTCCTCAACGCGCGCATCCGCGGCCGCACGCTGGCCGAGGCGCGGCTCGAGCTCGAGACGGCACTTGGAGAAGCCCGCGCCGAGCTCGATCAGCTGACGCAGAAGGTGATCTCCGCCGGGATCGCCAGCTGGTCCGGCGGCGAGAACGAGGACCGGCAGCTCATCGTCCGCGGCCATGCCAATCTGCTGGAAGATCTGCATGCGCTCGAGGATCTGGAGCGGGTGCGCCTGTTGTTCGACGATCTCGAGACCAAGCGCGGCGTGATCGACCTGCTCGGTCGGGCCGAGACCGCCGAGGGCGTGCGCATCTTCATCGGCAGCGAGAACAAGCTGTTCTCGCTGTCGGGATCCTCCACCATCATCTCGCCTTATCGGGATGCCGCCGGCCACATCGTCGGCGTTCTCGGCGTGATCGGCCCGACGCGGCTGAATTATGCCCGTGTGATCCCGACCGTGGACTACGCGGCCCGCATCGTCAGCCGCCTGTTGGGAGGCTGACCGGCGTTTCCGCCGATCACGGGCGCTTGATTTTCGCGAGTTTAGGCACGATATCCGGGCCAACAATTCCTGAAACGAAGTTCGAGATCAGAGCCGATGACCGAGCAAGACCGGCAACCTCAAGACACGACTGCAGCGACCGGCGAGCCCGTGGTGTCGAAGCCCTACATCATGCCCGACGATCCCGAGCCGGGTTCGGTCGAAACCTTGCAGAAGGAAGCGGCCGAAGCGCGCGACCGCATGCTGCGGACGCTGGCCGAGATGGAGAACTTACGCAAGCGCACCGCCAAGGAAGTCGCCGATGCCCGCCTCTACGGCATCACCGGCTTTGCCCGCGACGTGCTCGACATCGCCGACAATCTCCAGCGCGCGCTCGATGCCGTTCCGGCGGAGGCCCGTGCGGCGGCCGATCCCGGCCTCACGGCGCTGATCGAGGGTGTCGAGCTCACCGAGCGCTCGCTGCACAGTGCGCTCGAGAAGCATGGCGTGAAGAAGCTTGATCCGCAGGGCCAGAAATTCGACCCGAACTTCCACCAGGCGATGTACGAAGTGCCTGACGCGTCGGTGCCTTCGGGCACCGTGGTGCAGGTCATGCAGGCCGGCTACACCATCGGCGAGCGAGTGCTGCGCCCGGCCCTGGTCGGTGTCGCCAAGGGCGGTGCCAAGGCCGCGCCGGCGGCGAACAACAACGAGTCGAGCGGCGCGCCGAACTGAGTGGAGTAGTTTGGCGAAGATTGTTCGTTGGTCCCGCGACCGATCAAGACCGCGAGATCACGCGGCATGTGTCTCCGCCCCGTGCGCAATTGCGCACAAGGCGGGGACGACACCGAATATGCCGAATAGCCTCGCCTACCCCTTCGGCTGAATCCCGTCGCGCACGGCGCGGAAGCGGGTGAAGGCGGGCAGCCACTGGTCGCGCGGGGCGCTGGCGATGATGCGCAGCGAGGCGCCGCCGCTGGAGAAACGGATCCACTGCACTACGGTCACCGGCACCTTGTCCTTGCCGCTGACGCCGTCGATCCGGGTCTCGAAACCCTGCTGGCCGTTGATGCGGATCGGCTCCGACATGGTGACGCGCGACTCGCGCACGCCGGGAATCTGGAGCGCCGCCTCCTGGGCGAAGCGGGCGCGGTCGTCGGCGGCTTGCGGGGTGGCGCCGATCACGCCGAGAATCATGAACGGCTTCGATTCGTAGCCGATGCTCTCATCGCCGTCGGCCAGAATGATGCTCGAGCCCGGCGCGAGCGTCCGGACGTCCTTGAAGTCGGCGAGATCGGTGATCTTGAACGGCATCAGCGCGATCTGCTCTTCGGCCGAGACCTGCCTGCGTGTGACGGTGGTCGCAAACATCTGCCGCACCGCCTCGTCGGTGTAGATCTTGGCCGCGTTATCCGGGATCTGCACCGCGACATAGCCGGAGAAGCCGGCGCCCGGCACGATCATCGAATAGCGCTTCACGGGGGTGTCGCCGGCCTTGCCGCTCTCGGTGGTGAAATAGGCGAGCCCCGCGGGCGTCTCGATCTTGTCCTGCTTGACGCCATTGGCCCCGGCGGGATTGGCGTTGAAGGCGCTGACGACCTCGCCATAGGCCGCCGGCGGCAGCTCGGTGATCAGCACCTTGACGCTGCCGTCCTCGCTCTCAAAGCCCGGAAAGGTCTTGGCCGTGTTGAGGCCGATCAACGGCACCATGCCGAGACGCAAGCCGGGTGAGAAAACGGCGTCGGCGGCGAGGGCCGGAAGCGCGGTTACGGCGAGGAGGGCGAGCGCAGCGAGGGGACGGATCAGCTTCATGGGCACTCTGATTGGTTCACATTGAGGCCGTTCGATGGTCGGAGACCGGGCCGCTTTGTCGCGCGAGGCAGCTCCGCTGCGGCCGCCCGGCCGGTCCGCCTTTTAGCGGGT
>JAEYTQ010000200.1 GCA_023433965.1 Pseudomonadota bacterium
TGTGGGCGCGCTGTGGACGAGCGCGTTGCTGGCTTGAACGCCGGCGGCGCCAACCCTAAGGGTCTACCCAGCACGCGCGGTGAGGGATGCCGGCGTCACCTCGTTTTGCCAGTTCCATTGGGAGTATATAGATGGCCACCTCCGCCGCCGTCCGCGACGACGAGCCCGCGACGAAATTTGCCAAGGACCAGCTCAAATCCATCATCGAGCGCATAGAGCGGCTGGAGGAAGAGAAGAAGGCGATCTCCGACGACATCCGCGACGTCTATGCCGAGAGCAAGGGCAACGGCTACGACGTCAAGGCGCTGCGCACCATCGTGCGCCTGCGTAAGCAGGACCCCAACGAGCGGGCCGAGGCCGAGACCATTCTCGAAACCTATATGCAGGCGCTCGGCATGCTCTGAGGCGCATCGCCTCGAGCGCCGTCGCTGCAGGCTGGATGGAGCGATCCCGAAATCCGGGCTACGCATCGGCGATGTTGCCCTTCGTCTGTGAACGGAGACTGCCGTGACCGCGCCGCCGCTGCCGCGCGAGGTGAGCCGTGCCCTCAGTGCTCTTCCGGCTCCGATCGGTAAGCGGCTGCTTCAGGTGCGCGAATTGATCTTCACGACAGCCGCTGCGCATGACGATGTCGGTGCGCTCACCGAAACGCTGAAATGGGGCGAGCCTGCCTATCTGACCGAACAGACCGGCAGCGGCTCGACGATTCGGCTCGGACGTCTGAAGGATTCCGACCACGCCGCTGTCTTGTTCAACTGCAAGACGACGCTGGTCGACACCTTTCGCGAGCGCTTTCCCGACCGGTTCGAGTATAGGCAGAGCCGGGCACTGCTGTTGCCGACCTCCGGCCGGTTGCCAAAACAGGAGCTGGCGATCTGCCTGTCCTTGGCGCTCACTTATCATCTCGGCCGACACGGGAAGAAGGCGCGGTAGGGCGCTCGGAGCCGGATCAGCGGCGCGATCTCCGGGACGTTTCGCGCGCGCCATTTTCACGGATCGGCTCCGCTCATCCGGGCGGCCAGCCCGTTACCCCATCTACAAAACTGAGCTTCTGGAAATAGCTGCCTCGATCAGCGCAGCGCGGCGGTGCGCACCACGAACGACGTCGTCTGGAGCCTTGCGGTCGCGCTGCCGGAGAACGTCTCGCAGGACAGGCCCGGCATAGGGTCGTCGGCAAAGCCCATTGCGATCACGGCCTGCGGCTTGACGAAATAGCCGCGCAGGGCCGCCGTATCCAGTTCGCCCATCAGCGTCACCGACATCGCGCGGCTGGCGCTCGGCGACAGCATCACGATCTTGAGCCAGATACTCTCGCTCCTGGCCGCGGAGAGGCGGGTGGCGGTCGCGATCCTGCCGTCGACACTCTTGCCGACCACCGTGTTGATCTCGGTTGCCTGAGCCATGCTGCGGGACCCGGCGGCCGGGCGGGCGGTGCGCGGGATCGGCGCCGAGGCAGCGACCACATTGGCGCGGTCGACCGGAGAGGCGGCCGGCGCGTAAGCCAGTGCCTGAAGAGTTGCGTTGGTGACGCTCGCGGTTGGCTGCGGATCGGTGGCCGCGGCCAGCGCCTGGCGCGCCTTCAGCGCGGCGACCTGCGCCGGCGTCGCCTGCTGCGGCGCGGCCGGAACGTCATCCCAGAAGCCGCGGGCGTTGATGATGTCCGCCGGCGTCTCCGGCTTGCCCGTCGCAGGCTTGTCGGCCACCGGGGCGGGCTTCGGCTTGGGCGGCGCAACAATCTGCGCATCGGCCGAGGCGAGCTGGAGGGTTGCGGCGATCTGCGGCTTGGCGCGGGGCGTCGGCACCGGCTCGGCCGGCTTGGCCGCGGCTGCGACGATGGTCGGTGCCGCCGGCTTTGCGGTCGGGGCGGGCGCACCCTCGTCATCCTCGTCGCTGGCTGCTGGAGCTGCCGGCTTGCTCTTGAACAGGGCGGCGAAGAAGTTCGGCTTGCTGCCGGAATCGTTGCCACTGCCGCGCCGCTCGATTTCGGCCTTGGCGAGCTCGTAGTTCTTCAGCGGAACGCCATCGGTCGGCAGATGCACCGTTTTTCCGTCCGGGAAGACGCGGGCGAGCTGGTCATGCGTCATGCGAGGCCAGTGCCGGACGCTGCCGGTGTCGAGATGTACGAAGGGCGAGCCGGAGGTCGGATAGAAGCCGACGCCGCCGCGCTGGAGGCGCAGGCCGGCGAAGCGGATCTGCTCCAGCGGCACGCCGGGAATGTAGAAGTCGATCGCATGACCAAGCATGTGCTGGCTGGAGCGCGCCACACCGGAGGAGCGGCGGCGGAGCATGGCGTTGGTGGCGGGGGAGCGATAGGAGGAGATGATCTTGATCGGCTGCTTGCCGTCGACGTCGCGGTAGACTTCCCAGAGGATGTCGAACAGGCGACGGTCCATGACCGTCTGCTCCTGGGTCCGCCAGTCGCGCAGAAAGTGGTTGAGCTGCTTCAGCGCCGCCTCGTCATAGCGACCGTCGCGCTTGAAGGTGACGGTGAGATCTTCGCCGGAATGGGTGTGGTGGAAGGAGAGCGTCTTGGTCTCGTTCAGCGCGGCCGCGTCATGAACCGAGCCCGCGGCAGCAAGCAGCAGTGCGGCAGCGAGGCCGATCCTGGATCCGGCCTTCACTCCCGCATGGGACAACGACAGCACAGCGAATTGGCGTGCGAGACCAGTCAGCACGTATGAGCCCACCCAGTCGACGAGCGTTCAAATGGACTCTCCCGCCAACCCCGTAGCAGCGCGAAAGAGGATGAACGCTTTCTTAAAGCGAGAAGGTTAATTCGAGGTTGACCTTCCCGCCCCCAAAACCAAGTCAGAATACGATCCTAACCGGTTGACTGTGGCAAAAAAACGCCCACTCCGCGGGTGGACGGTGGGACATGGTTAACGTTAAGCGACCCTATCCGGGGGGATAGGGTCGCTGATTTCATTGCAAAATCTCAGAAAATCGAGGTGCCGGGCAGGTGTCAGCGGGTAAACACCCGCTGCTGCTGCGTCCGGCGGCCGACCGGGGCCGGCGGCGCAGCCGGGGTCGGCGCCCCGAACAGCCGCTCGAAGAAGTTCGGCCCAGACGAGCCGAAGCCCCCGCCATTGTTGGCCACCGCCACGCCCGAGGGCAGCGTCGTTGCCGGGCGCGAATAGCTCGGCTGGGAATGGGCCACCACGGCCTCGAGGTCCTTGCCGCGATTGTTCTTCAGGATGTTGATCATGGCCGCGTCGCGGCCGTAGATGTCCTTGCGGAATTGCAGCTTGCCGGCGTCATCCACGAACGCGGTCTGATAGGTGATGTTGACCGGGATCGGGGTCGGGAATTTCAGGTCGACCTCGCTCCTGCCGTACATGCTGCGGATGCGCTCCGGCGTGTACTTCTCGTTCGGCATGACGATGTTGAGCAGCACGGAGGCGTACTGATCCGGATTCTGCACCCGCATGCAGCCATGGCTGAAGG
>JAEYTQ010000211.1 GCA_023433965.1 Pseudomonadota bacterium
CGCCGATCAGGACGATCTTGCGGGCGAAATCGATCGCGACGACGTTCTCCGAGCGCACGCCGTGGCGTTTGGGATCGGCGCGGAAGCTCGGCATGTCGATGATGGTGAGCTCCGGCACGAAGGTCGAGAGCTCGATCGCCTCGGGGCGGATCAGCAGCGTGCGGATGAACAGCGAGTGCCAGGCGAGCTCGGTGAAGACGCGCGTCTTGATCCGGTAGGCCGGGTCGGCGCCACCATAGAGGTCCTGCGCGAACAGCTTCTTGCCTTCGGCGTGCTTGAGGAAATCCTGATAGAGCGTCTCGAACTGCTCAGCGGTGATCGACTGGTTGCCGGCCCACCACATCTTCTTGTCGGTGGTGGCGTCGCGCACCGTGAACTTGTCCTTCGGGCTGCGCCCGGTGAACTCGCCGGTGTCGGCGCAGAGCGCGCCATCGGCGGACAGCACCGCCTCGCCGGCCGCGAGCGAGTATTGATAGAGTTGCGGCGCACCGAGGTTCCAGTGAACCTGCTTGAGATTCTTTAAGCCGAATTTGTCGGCGCCGAAGGCACCGTTGCGCACGCCCGTCTCTTGCACGAAAAAATCCTCCTAGAACCCGCGACACCAAGCGCGGCGAAGTTTGGCGCCATCGCGGTCACCGTGATTAATCGGGCCATTCGGCCTCGGCTGAACGACCTAATACTGATGAACGCTGGCGTTGCCAAGCTGATCCCGCAGGATTTGGTTTATTCAAGGACCGCGCCAAAGGTCGCGCATGTCAGCTCTGAGCGTGTGCATTGGAAAGCACGAATGATCGCGCAACCAAATGCGCGTTTGCGCGTTACGTCAGGTTATTGCAACGCACAATCCTACCCGCCTATCGTACCTCGCCCTCGCCGATCAGCGCGAACGGGCCCCACATTGCGGGATAGGCGTTGCGAGAGGACGAGGGGTCGTCGAGATAGGTTAACATCGCGCGGCGCAAGGCTTCGGCACGGCCGAGCTTTGGTTCGTTCTTTAGCAGCTCGAACGTCGACGTGGTCAGCCGGGTGGCGGCTTCCGAATCCACGGCCCAGTGTGACACCAGGAGCGCACGGGCCCCTGCATAGAAGAACGAGCGCGCCAATCCCGACAGCGCCTCGGCGCCGGGCCTGTCACCCGCAATGGTATTGCAAGCCGACAGCACCACCCAATCGGCGTTGAGCTTGAGCTGAGCCACTTCGCTCGCGGTGAGAAGACCGTCGTCGAGCTCCGACGGCCGATCCGGAATGGAGAGCGCGAGCGAAGGCTCGCCCAATCCCTTGACGTCGCCGGCGACGAGGCCGTGGGTGGCAAAGTAGATGATGCCGTATTGAGCAAGCGCTGCACGCTTCAGCGTCGTCTCGCTGGCATCGCGGCCGAGATGGATATCGGCCGCAGTTGCGCCGACGTCCCTCGCCACCGCGGCCAGCTCGTCCGCGGTGTCGGGCAGTTGCGGCAGCGCCTGCGCAAGGCGCGCACGATCGACGCCCGCGCCGCGCCAGAACTCGGCATAGGCGGTCGTCGCAACGCTGCGCGCGGCGATCTTGCCGCTCGCGGCGCGCCGGTCCGCTGGTCCTTCGGCTGCCGGGTTGAACACGGGATCGCCGAAACCGGTCATCGGCTTGACGGTTTGATCCCTGCGGGTAAAGCCGCGCAGCGATTTCAGGCTGACCACCGACGGCAGCACCGAAACGGCCTGACGTTTCAACAGCCAGGCCGCGTCGCGATAGCCCTCGAGCTGGTCCGGAATCGCCGCCTGCGGCGTCTCCGTGACCAGCAGATGAAACGGCAATGCCGTCAGCGCCGCCGACGGCACGACCAAGAGATTGTGCTTGTCCCTGGTCAGGGCCTCCACCGGGCCGAGCAGCGCGACATAGAGCTCGTTGGCGAGCCCAAGGTCGAACAATCCCGCCTTGCCGGATGCATCGTGCGCCTTGCCGACATCGAGCCCCCGGCGGAATGCAGCCACCTTTTGCGCCAGCGCATCCGCGCCGAGAGTGATCTCCCTCCAGTCGACGCCCTCGCGCGTGATCGCGACGACATAACTCTGCTTGTCGACGACGGAATAGATCACCATCGCCTCGTCGGCCGACAGCAGCGGCTGGATATCCTTCACCGCCAGCGGCAGCGGATTGGAGAGCGAGGCGTAGTCGGGGAATTCGATGGCGAGCGTCTTCTGCAGCCCTGCGCGCTCGTTGGCGATGGCTGCGATTCGCGCACGATTGCGCTGCTCGCCTGCGGTGTCACGCTGTGCCGATGGCTTCGACACCGCGGACACCATCGCCTTGTCGAGCGCTTCGGCTTCGGCCGCGAGATCCTGGTCGCGGCGCACCAGCTCGGCAAGCCGATCGCTGCCGGCGGCAAGCCGCACCGCGAGCTTGTTCACGGCAGAAGCGGCGGAGGATTGCGTGCCACGCTGGATCGCGCCGAGCGCGTCATCGAGCGCCTTTTCGTTCGCCAGCAGCGATTGCTGCCGCGCCGCGAACAGGATCGGCAGCACGACGCGCAGCTGAGCACGATCGGCGGCAAGCGTCCTCTGCGCCAGCGGCAAGGCGTCCGCGGTCCGCCCCGCCGCCTGGAGGAAATGAGCGAGATTGCTCGTCGAGGCCGCGGCGTCAGGGTGATCCGGCCCGAGCGCACGCTCCCGGATCGACAGCGCGCGGCGGTAAAGCGGCTCGGCCTCCGCTTGGCGCTGCTGGTGCAGATAGAGCCCGGCGAGATTGTTGAGCGAGCGCGCCACGTCGGGATGATCCGGTCCCAGCACCTTTTCGCGGATCGCGAGCGAGCGCTTGATCGGCGCTTCGGCCTCGGCATCGCGGTTAAGGTCGCGATCGACCTGGCCGATATTGTTCAGCACGGTGGCGACAGCAGGATGCTCGGGCCCGGCTGCCTTCTGGTAGATCGCCAGCGCCCGCCGGAACAGCGGCTCGGCCTCGGCGTGACGCTGCTGCTTCACGTAGTATGTGGCGAGATTGTTGAGGGACTGGCCGACGTCGGGATGCTCGCGCGACAGTGCCTGCTCGCGAACGGCCAGCGCGCGCTTGAACAGCGGCTCGGCTTCGCTGAAGCGGCTCTGCCGCTGATAGAGCGCCGCGAGATTGTTCAGGAGCGGCGCAATCTCGACGTTGCCCCGGCCGGTGCCCTTCTCCATCAGCGCAATGGCGCGCGTGTAGAGCGGCTCGGCCTGATCGTCGTGGCCCTGGTCAGCGTGAACCTGCGCAAGATTGTTGAGCGCGGCGGCGAGGTCGCGGTTGTTGCTGGTTTGCTCGAGCGAGGCCACCATGGCCTGCGCCAGCGGCAGCGCCTCCGAATATTTGCCCGCGCTCCGGAGCGCATTGATACGCGCGCTCTGCGCCGACAGATCGCCCTTCTGGGCGAACCCCGGCGCGGCAAACGACGCGGTGAATGCGAGCGCCAGACCCGCAGCCAATGCCAATCGACGACGCGTCATGAACCCTCTCGCTGCGAGCCTCAAAACCTTGTGGTTTTGGGTCGCAGCGATGGGTCGTGGCGTTCAACATGTTGCGTTCTAGTCCATCTTGCTGCGTGCTTCGCCAGCAAGGCGCACCAGCATCTTGCGCAGCGATGTGCCGTCCGTCACCCGCTCCGGGAAGTCGAGCCGGAGCGCGGCCTGGCCGTCCTGCATGTCGAGGCCATCAGGATCGCAGCCGGTGCAGCGCCAGTCGCCCGCGGCGGCGCCGAGGAGCTTCGTCGCATAGAGATCCATGGCGTCCCGATGGTCGGCGTTCATGTGCGCGACGGCGCCCTCTTCCGCCGCCAGCAGGTCCTCGGCGCCGGAGAGGTCAGTGAGAAACTGGGCGGGCTCGAGATCGACGATCCGGCCGAAACCGGCGACCAGATGGGTCCCTGTGGGGCGGATCCGGAAGAAGGAGAAATCCTTAAAGGAAACAAAGGCCTCTGCCGATGGATGGGCATTGAGGTACCGCCGCTGGAGCAGATCCTTCTCAGCCCCGGCCTGCTCCGCGCGGCCGGACAGCATGATCCGGGCGCCTTCCAGGGGATCACCGGCCGCCCGCTCGTCCAGCATCAGGGAGACCCTGCTATCGGCAAGGATGTTCCTCGTATGCACGGCGAGCGCCGAGATCAGCAGGATCGGCGAGCCATCGGGGTGGCTGGCCAGATTGACCAGGGAACAATAGGGATCGCCGCTGCCAGTCACGAGCGTGGCCAACGCCCCCTGCCGGGACCGCCTCAGCAGCGATTTGGCGAGCTTTGCGGGATCGAAGTCGGAGGTCGGTTGCATCGGCTTTCTCGGGTCAGGCGGTTGCAAGGAGGGCCATTTTTCGGGTAAACGGGGGCCCGGTTATGGGTCGAGATGCGGCGAATCTGCTGCATTTCGTGGAACTTGGTCACACTTCAGCCCAGCTTGCATTGCTCGGTGACAAGGTTCGAACGCCACTTCGGCACCCATGTATGCGGCGCATCACTGGATTGCTCGCCGTTTCAAGCCACGACCCAAACGGAAAGCAGAAAGCAGAGGCTCATGCCCACAATCGCTTTGGTCGACGACGACCGCAACATTCTCACATCCGTCTCGATCGCGCTGGAAGCCGAAGGCTACCGCATCATGACCTACACCGA
>JAEYTQ010000223.1 GCA_023433965.1 Pseudomonadota bacterium
CAGGCCCAGAGCTTCACCTACAATCCGCTGCCGCCGCGTCCGAAGCCGCCGAGGGTCCCCAACGACAACCAGATGCTGGTTCAGGCGACCGAGGTGAATTACGACTACAACAATTCGCGCGTCTCCGCGGTCGGCAACGTCCAGCTGTTCTACAACGGCACCAGCGTCGAGGCCGACCGGGTCATCTACGACCAGAAGACCAAGCGGCTGCATGCCGAAGGCAACATCCGCATGACGGATGCCGACGGCAAGATCACCTATGCCGAGATCCTGGATCTCTCCGACGACTATCGCGACGGTTTCGTCGATTCACTGCGCGTGGACACGGCCGACCAGACCCGCATGGCCGCGAGCCGCGCCGACCGCTCCGGCGGCAACTACACGGTGTTCGAGAACGGCGTCTACACGGCCTGCGCGCCGTGTAAGGACGATCCGAAGAAGCCGCCGCTGTGGCAGGTCAAGGGTGCGCGCATCATCCATGACCAGCAGGAGAAGATGCTGTATTTCGAGACGGCGCAGCTCGAATTCTTCGGCGTTCCGCTCGCCTACATGCCCTATTTCTCGACGCCCGATCCGACCGTGAAGCGCAAGTCCGGCTTCCTGATGCCCGGCTACTTCCCGGGCACGTTGAACACGGGCTTCGGCGCCGAGGTTCCCTATTACTGGGCCATCGCGCCCGACATGGATGCGACCTTCACTCCGCGCTTCATGACGCGGCAAGGCGTGATGCTGCAGGGCGAGTTCCGCCAGCGCCTGATCGACGGCGCCTATCAGATCCGCGCTTACGGCATCAACCAGCTCGATCCCGGAGCCTTCGCCGGGCAGCCCGGCGACCGCGACTTCCGCGGCGCCGTCGACACCAAGGGTCAGTTCGCGCTGAACGACAAATGGGTGTGGGGCTGGGACGGCGTCGTGATGTCCGACTACTATTTCTTCTCGGACTACCGGCTCTACCAGTACCGCGATCCGCTCGGCTCGTTCCTGTTGCTACCGACGGAAGCGCTGTCGCAGCTCTATTTGACCGGCGTCGGCAACCGCAGCTTCTTCGATGCGCGCACGATGTACTGGCTGAGCTATTCGGGCAACCAGAGCCAGGTGCCGATCGTCTATCCGGTGATCGACTACTCCAACGTGCTCAACTATCCGGTCTTCGGCGGCGAGTTCAGCTACAAGACCAATTTCGTGAACCTGTCGCGCGACCAGGCGGTGTTCGATCCGATCACGACGCTCGCCAACACCAACAGTCTCTGCACCACGGCGTCGGCCGATCCGCTGGCCCGGATGCCGTCGCAGTGCCTGCTGCGCGGCTTCCCCGGCACCTACACCCGCCTCACCGCGGAAGCGCAATGGCGCAAATCCTTTACCGATCCGTTCGGCCAGATCTGGACGCCGTTCGCCAGCCTGCGCGCCGATGCGATCAACTCCTCGGTCTCCAACCAGCCCGGCGTGTCGAACTACCTGCCGGTCGGCGACACCCAGGCATTCCGCCTGATGCCGACCGTGGGCCTGGAATACCGCTATCCCTTCATCAACATTCAGCCCTGGGGCTCGACCACCCTCGAGCCGATCGCGCAGATCATCATCCGTCCCAACGAGACCTATGCCGGCAGACTGCCGAACGAAGACGCCCAGAGCCTGGTCTTCGACGCCTCGAACCTGTTCAGCGTCGACAAGTTCTCGGGCTACGACCGCGTCGAGGGCGGCGGCCGCGCCAATGTCGGCGTGCAGTCCACCACGCAGTTCGACAGGGGCGGCGCCGTCAAGGTTCTGTTCGGCCAGTCCTACCACCTGTTCGGCCTGAACTCCTTCGCGGTCCAGGACGCCATCAACACCGGCATCAATTCCGGCCTCGACAAGCCGCGGTCCGATTACGTCACGAGCGCCAGCTACTCGCCGAACAGCACCTACACGTTCAGCGTCCGCTCCCGCATGGACGAGCAGACCTGGAACGTGCAGCGCTTCGAGGCCGAAGGCCGCGCCAACTTCAATCGCTGGTCGGTCAGCGTGCTGTACGGCAATTACGCGGCGCAGCCGGAACTCGGCTATCTGACCCGCCGCGAGGGCATCCTGACCACCGGCTCGCTGAAGGTCGCGAACAACTGGGTCGTGTCGGGCTCGGCACGCTGGGACCTCGAGGCCAACAAGATCAACCAGTATGTGCTCGGGGCCGGCTATGTCGACGATTGCTTCGTGCTGGCGGCGAACTATGTAACTTCGTATAGCTATGCGGCGGGCACAGCACCGCCCACGCTGAGCCACGCGTTCATGTTCCAAATCGGCCTGCGCACGCTGGCGACCTCGTCGACGACCAGCAGTTCCGCCGGCCTCCAGTGAACGGTTTGAAGTGCCGGCGCGTTTGCCTCATCGCGACGCGGCTGACCTGCGAGCGACAATCATGACGAAGCCACTGCCTGCCTTCCGCCTGCTTCTCGCCATCTGTGCCGGGGTGATTCTGACCGCCCTGCCCGCGCCTTCGCGCGCGCAGAACATCGTCCTCATGGTCAATGGCGATCCGATCACCGATTTCGATATCGAGCAGCGCTCCAAGCTCGACCAGCTGACGACGCAGAAAACGCCGAGCCGGCAAGAGGTCATCAACGAGCTGATCGACGACAAGGTGAAGCTCAGGGAAGGCAAGAAGTTCGGCGTCGATCCCGGCGTCGCCGACATCAACCAGTCCTTTGAGGGCATGGCGCAGCGCATGCGCATCACGCCCGAGCAGCTCACGAAGTCGCTCGAATCCAAGGGCGTCCGCCCGGAGACCCTGAAGGGCCGCATGAAGGCCGAGATGGTCTGGACCAGCCTGGTGCGCGGCCGCTACAAGGAGCGCCTCCAGGTCGGCGAGCGCGCCGTCGCGCAGGCCGGGCCGGCCCAGCCCGGCGAGAAGCTCCAGGGCGAG
>JAEYTQ010000226.1 GCA_023433965.1 Pseudomonadota bacterium
CTGCGCAACCGCTCTCGCCTGTTCGTCGGCAGCCCGGCCACGGTCCAGAAGAAGCTGCAGCCTTTGATCCACGCGAGCAAGCCGGACGAACTGATGGCAATCACGGCGGTGTATGACCACGAGGCGCGAAAGAAGTCATATTCGCTGCTGGCGGAAGCGTTCGGTCTGCAAAGACGAATGGCTTAGGCGATTGATTGTCATTCCGGGGTAATGCGAAGCATCGAACCCGGAATCTCGAGGTTCCGGGTTCACGCTTCGCGTGCCCCGGAACGACGGCCATCAATCCTGCGTCTCGCTGAACGTCGCGCGGAAGGGTTGGCCGGGATACACGCCGACGATGCGGAATTCGCGCGAGAAGAATTTCAGCTCCTCGATTGCAAAAGCGAGGCCCTTGTCGTCGGGATGGCCGTCGACGTCGGCATAAAACTGCGTGGCGAAGAAGTTGCCATCGACCATGTAGCTCTCGAGCTTGGTCATGTTGACTCCGTTGGTGGCGAAGCCGCCGAGCGCCTTGTAGAGCGCAGCCGGCAGATTGCGCACCCGGAAGACGAAGGTCGTGACCAGCGGGCCGGAGCCCGGGGCCGCCCATTTCGGCTCGCGCGCCAGCACCACGAAGCGTGTGGTGTTGTGGGCCTCGTCTTCGATGTCCTCGGCGAGGATGTCGAGCCCGTAGATCTTGGCGGCGAGGCGCGAGGCGATCGCTGCAACCGTCTTGTCCTTGCGCTCGGAGATGTCGCGGGCGCTGCCGGCGGTGTCGGCGTGCACGATCGGCTTGATGCCGAGCTTGCGGATGATGCGGCGGCACTGGCCGAGCGCGTGCACATGGCTCTCGACGCTCTTGATGTCCTCGATCTTGGTGCCCTTGACAGCCATCAGCTGATGGCGAACGGGGAGAAACCATTCGCCAATGATGAAGAGCCCCGAGGCCGGCAAGAGGTGGTGGATATCAGCAACGCGGCCGGCGACCGAATTCTCGATCGGGATCATGCCGAGATCGGCTTCACCCGACGAGATCGCCGAGAGCGCGTCCTCGAAGGTGGCGCAGGGCATCGGCTCGGCGTCGGGATAGGCCTCGACGATGGCGATGTGGGAGTTTGCCCCGGGCTCGCCCTGGAATGCGATCTTCATCTTGCTCATGGTCGGCCTTGTAACAGCGGCTCAGGATTTGGAAAGGATGCTGCGCGCGGTTTCGAGGTCCGCCGGCGTATCGACCCCGCGGGGCACGGTATCGACAATGGTGAAATCGATGCGCATTCCGGCCTCCAGCGCGCGGAGCTGCTCGAGCTTTTCCTGCAATTCCAGCGGAGATGGCGGAAGCGAGACGTAGCGCTCCAGCGCGGCGCGCCGAAAGGCATAGAGGCCGATATGGTGGTAACGTGGTCCGTCGCCGGTCGGCGCGGTCGCGCGGGTGAAATAAAGTGCGCGCATCCGCCTGCCGCCGACCGGGGTTCCGATCGCCTTCACCACGCTTGGGGCGAGATCCTCTTCCTCGGTGTGGATCTGCGAGGCCAGCGTCGCGATATCCACCGCCGGGTCTTGCAGCGGGGGCAGCACTTCGCGGATGTTGTCGATCGTAATGGTCGGGAAATCCCCCTGGAGGTTGACCACGATCTCGGCCTTGCCGGCCGGATCGAGCTTCTGCATGGCCTCGTGGATGCGGTCCGAGCCGGACGGATGGTCGGGGCGAGTCATCACCGCCTCGCCGCCATGGGCGGTCACCACGGAGGCGATCTCGTCGGTGTCGGTGGCGACCGCAACCCGGCCGATTGCAGCGGCCTCGGCGCGGCGCAGCACATGCACGATCATCGGCAGTCCCGCGATATCGGCGAGCGGCTTGCCGGGCAGTCGGGTGGCGGCCATGCGGGCCGGGATCAGCACCAGGATGCGAGGATCGGTCATGCTTCAAAAGTCTGAGGTCAAGGGCCTGGAAACTGGGCGTTTTCCGCGCCGGGAAATGGAGTGGGGACGGGCTGAAAGCCGGGTCGCTTATACGGGTTGCCAGACCCCGGGCAAACCGATATCTCAATGGCAAAACTCGGGGAAACAATAGGGAACGTTTGATTCTCCCGAGGCTCGTCCTGGCGGTCATCTGGCCGCCGTTTCCTTCTTGCGGTGGGGCCTGGCCGGAAATGGACTCTTTCGAACTCAACAAGATTCTCGGTGCCGTTTTCGGCACCTGTCTCGTGCTGCTGGTAACGAGCTTCACCGCGAGTGCTCTGTTCTCCCCCAAGATGCCGGAAAAGCCGGGCTTTGAAATCGCGGTCAAGCAAGATGCCGGCGACGGCAAGGAAGGTGGCGCCGCCCCCGCCGCCGCCGAGCCGATTGAAAAGCTGCTCCAGACGGCTTCCGTCGAGAAGGGGGCTGCGGCCGCCAAGAAATGCGGCGCCTGCCACACCTTCGAGAAGGGAGGGCCAAATCGTGTCGGTCCGAACCTCTATGGCGTCGTCGGCGAGCCCAAGGGCCAGGGCCATGGTGGCTTCAACTTCTCGGCTGCCATGAAGGGCAAAGGCGGCAACTGGAGCTTCGACGACCTCAACAAGTTCCTTGCCAATCCGAAGGGCTTCATCCCGGGCACCGCCATGGGCTTTGCCGGCATCGCCAAGGATTCCGAGCGCGCCGATATCATCGCCTACCTGAATTCGCTGTCGGAGCATCCCCAGCCGCTGCCGACGGCGTCGAAGTAAAGACGGCGAAAGACCCCATCTGGATGGCGGCCGGGCTGAAAAGCCTGGCCGTTTCCTTGTCCGGACCTCGCGACGACCTGACTGGCGCGTTTGATCGGGGCGTTTGGCCGCATCGGATCGGCGGTGCGGCCCTCCAAGATGAGGAAAAAGCAACGCGTATTCGGTCGAAACCTCGCCTATATTAGGAACTTAAAGGAGTAGCCTCCTTCAAGACAGGGATGTTGATTTGGCCATCACCCGACGCGATCTCCTGCTCACCGGCACTGCTGCCGCAGCGCTTCCCGTCCTCGGTTCCGTCGCCGGCGTTCCCGTCGTCGGCACTGCCGAAGCGCAGTCGACAGGCGAGCTTCCCTGGCGCCATGCGCTCTCGCTGTTCGGCAAGGTCAAGTACCCCGCCGACTTCAAGCGTTTCGACTACGTCAATCCAGATGCGCCCAAGGGCGGCATTGCCCGCCAGATCGCCGTCGGCACCTTCGACAATTTCAACATCGTCGTGTCGGGCGTGAAGGGCCAGGTCGCGGGTGCCGTCGCCTTCATCTACGAATCGCTCATGACGCCCTCGCTGGACGAGGTCTCGACCGAGTACGGCGCGCTGGCCGAAGCGGCCAGTCACCCCGATGATTTCTCTTTCGTTACTTACCGCTTGCGGCCGCAGGCGAAATGGCATGACGGTAAGCCCGTCACGCCGGAGGACGTGATCTTCTCGCTCGATTCCTTCAAGAAGCACCATCCGATGTACTCGGCCTATTACAGCCATGTGGTCAAGGCCGAGAAGGTCGGCGAGCGCGAGGTGAAGTTCGTATTCGACGCGCCCGGTAACCGCGAACTTCCGCAGATCGTCGGGCAGCTTACGGTGTTGCCGAAGCATTGGTGGGAAGGGACGGACGCACAGGGCCGCAAGCGTGACGTCTCCGCCACGACGCTCGAGGTACCGCTTGGATCAGGGCCCTACAGGGTCAAGGACTTCGTTGCAGGACGGTCGATCGCGCTGGAGCGCGTCAAGGACTATTGGGGCCGGGACCTCCCCGCCAATGTGGGCCGCAACAATTTCGACGAGCTGCGCTACGAATATTTCCGCGACGCCACCGTCGCGATCGAGGCGTTCAAAGCCGACCAGGTCGATTGGCGCACCGAGAACAGCGCGAAGAACTGGGCGACCGCCTACGACTTCCCGGCCGTGACGGAAAAACGGGTGATCCTGGAGGAATTCGCCAATCGCAGTTCGGGCGTGATGCAGGCCTTCGTTCCGAACCTGCGCCGCGCCAAATTCAGCGATCCCCGCGTACGCCGTGCGCTCAATTATGCGTTCGACTTCGAGGAAATGAACAAGCAGATCTTCTACGGCCAGTACAAGCGCATCAGCAGCTATTTCGACGGCATCGACGAACTCATGGCAACCGGCTTGCCGCAGGGCAAGGAACTCGAAATCCTCGAGACCGTTCGCGCCCAGGTGCCGCCCGACGTCTTCACTACAGCCTACACCAATCCGGTCGGTGGCAGTCCGGAGGCCGTGCGCGACAATCTCCGCGAGGCGCTGCGCCTGCTCAAGGAGGCCGGCTATGAGGTGCGCGACCGCAAGCTCGTCGACGTGAAGACCGGCGCCCAGTTCACTCTCGAATTGCTGAATTCGGATCCCAGCTTCGAGCGGATCACGCTGTTCTACAAGCCGTCGCTGGAGCGGCTCGGCATTGCCGTGAGCGTGCGGACGGTCGATCCGACCCAATACGAGAACAGGACGCGCGAGTGGGATTTCGACATCGTCACCAATTCGTGGGGCGAGTCGCAATCGCCGGGCAACGAACAGCGCGAGTTCTGGTCGTCCAAATCGGCTGATATTCCCGGGTCGCGCAACATCGCCGGCATCAAGAACCCGGCGATCGACAAGCTCATCGAACGCGTGATCTACGCCACCGATCGTGATGATCTCGTCGCAGCCACCAAGGCGCTCGACCGCGTGCTGCTGTGGAATCACTACGTCGTGCCGCAGTGGACCTACAACAAGGTCCGCACCGCCCGCTGGGACCGCTTTGGGCGGCCCTCGGAGCTGCCCAAGTACGGCCAATCCGGCTTCCCGTTCATCTGGTGGTACGACGCAGACAAGGCGGCGCGTATCGCAAAGAAGTCTTGAAGGACGTTTCCCGCATGACGCAGATGTCACGCCGCCATGTGCTGGCCTTGGGTGTCGGCGGCGCCGTTGGCGCTTCCATCGGCGCGCCGCTGCTGCGCGGCGCGCGAGCATCAGAGGCGGCGCCCGGAGCGCACGGCATCTCGGCGTTCGGCGATCTCAAATATCCCGCCGATTTCCATCATTTCGATTACGTCAACGTCGACGCACCGAAGGGTGGTACGTTCTCGCTGATTCCGTCGGTGCGTGCCTATAATCAGTCCTACCAGACCTTCAATTCGCTCAACGCGTTCATCCTCAAGGGCGATGGCGCGCAAGGCATGGGCATGACGTTTTCGCCGCTGATGGCGCGCGCCAGCGACGAGCCGGACGCGATGTACGGGCTTGCCGCCAAAACCGTGCAGATATCGCCGGACGGGCTGGCCTATCGTTTCACGATGCGGCCGGAGGCGAGGTTCCATGACGGCACCCGCCTCACCGCACATGATGCGGCGTTCTCGCTGACGACGTTGAAGGCGAAGGGACACC
>JAEYTQ010000306.1 GCA_023433965.1 Pseudomonadota bacterium
ACCTGTGGGATCTCGATGCGCAGGTCGAGCAGGCACTCGATGCGCTGCGCTGTCCGCCGGGCGATGCCGACGTCACCAAGCTCTCGGGCGGTGAGCGTCGCCGCGTCGCGCTCTGCCGACTGCTGCTCGACCAGCCCGAACTCTTGCTGCTGGACGAGCCCCCCAACCATCTCGACGCCGAGTCGGTATCGTGGCTGGAAGGCCATTTGCGCAACTATCCCGGTGCGATCCTGATCGTCACCCACGACCGCTACTTCCTGGACAACGTCACGGGCTGGATCCTCGAGCTCGATCGCGGCCGCGGCATCCCCTACGAGGGCAATTACTCGTCCTGGCTGGTGCAGAAGCAGAAGCGCCTGGAGCAGGAAGGGCGCGAGGACGCCGCGCACCAGAAGACGCTGGCCCGCGAGCAGGAATGGGTCGCCTCGTCGCCGAAGGCGCGTCAGGCCAAGTCGAAGGCGCGCTACCAGCGCTATGAGGAGCTGCTCAAGAAGGCGAGCGAGAAGCAGACCCAGACCGCGCAGATCATCATCCCGGTGGCCGAACGGCTCGGCGCCAATGTGGTCGATTTCGAAGGTCTCAGCAAAGGTTTCGGCGATCGGCTGCTGATCGACAATCTCACCTTCAAGCTGCCGCCCGGCGGCATCGTCGGCGTCATCGGCCCCAACGGCGCCGGCAAGACCACGCTGTTTCGGATGATCACCGGGCAGGAGAAACCCGACGCCGGCACCATTACGGTCGGCGAGACCGTGCATCTCGGCTATGTCGATCAGTCGCGCGATGCGCTCGACGGCAAGAAGACGGTGTGGGAGGAGATCTCCGGCGGCAACGAGCTGATCCTGCTCGGCAAGAAGGAGGTGAACTCGCGCGGCTATTGCTCGGCGTTCAACTTCAAGGGCGCGGACCAGCAGAAGAAGGTCGGCGCGCTCTCGGGCGGTGAACGCAACCGCGTGCACTTGGCCAAGATGCTGAAGTCCGGCGCCAACGTCCTGCTGCTCGACGAACCGACCAACGACCTCGACGTCGACACGCTGCGCGCGCTGGAAGAGGCGCTGGAGGATTTCGCTGGCTGCGCCGTCATCATCAGCCACGATCGCTGGTTCCTCGACCGCATCGCGACCCACATCCTGGCCTTCGAAGGCGACAGCCATGTCGAATGGTTCGAGGGCAACTTCCAGGACTACGAGAAGGACAAGATGCGCCGTCTCGGCCAGGACAGCATCATCCCGCATCGGGTGAAGTACAAGAAGCTGACGCGGTGAGTCCGGCATGATGCGGCGGGCGCTCATCGCTGCGGTGATCGTGGTCACCTGCGGCTCGACGTCCGCCCGCGCCGCGGACGCGGCCTTCACGCAGTTCATCGCCGCGCTCTGGCCGGAGGCGCAGGCAGCGGGCGTCTGGCGCGCGACGTTCGAGCGAGAGACGCGCGGGCTCGAGCCCGACTACAAGCTGCCCGACCTGATCCTGCCGGGCCGACCGGTGACGGGCGCGCCCTCCCAGGCCGAGTTCGTGCAGGTGCCTGCCGACTACCTCAAGGAAGCGTCGATCGCGCGGCTCGCAGGCGAGGGGCAGCGGCTGCTGCAGAAACATCGCTCCATCCTGAGTGAGATCGAAAAGAAGTCCGGCGTGCCGGCGACCGTGATGCTGGCGATCTGGGGCCGCGAGACCGACTACGGCCGCTATGCGTTGCCCTACGATCTCGTGCGCGTGCTGGCGACGCAGGCCTATGTCGGCCGGCGCAAGGACCAGTATCGCAACGAGTTCATCCTCTCGCTCAAGCTTCTCGGGGACGGCGTGGTGACGCGCAAGGACTTGCGCTCGTCCTGGGCCGGCGCCACCGGGCTGACGCAGTTCCTGCCTTCGGAGTATTACAAGCACGGCGTCGATTTCGATGGCGACGGCCGTATCGACATCTGGCGTTCGGTGCCGGATGCGCTGGCTTCCGCCGCGCAGCAGCTCGTCAACAAGGGCTGGCAGAGCGGTGTGCGCTGGGCCTACGAGGTGCAGGCACCAGCGAAGGTCGATTGCACCACGGGCGTACCCGAGGTGACGAAGCCGATCGGCCAGTGGCTGCGCGACGGCTTTGTCCCCGTGCGTGGCCAGAAGCTCAGCGCCGCCGAGCAGGCGCAGCCGGCCTCGCTGCTGCAACCGGAGGGAATCTACGGCCCGTCGTTCCTGACCACGAAGAACTACTTCGTCATCAAGGAATACAATTTCTCCGACCTCTACGTGCTGTTCGTCGGCCACCTTGCCGACCGCATGACGACCCCGCTGCCGTTCGCGACACCGTGGGCGGCCTCGAAGCAGCTGCGCACCAGGGATGTCGAGACCATGCAGCGCGCGCTGACGCGCATCGGGCTCTACAAGGACAAGATCGACGGCAAGGCCCGCATGCAGACCCGTGCCGCGCTCGGCGCCTACCAGAAGTCGGCGGGCCTCAAGGTCGATTGCTGGCCGAGTGAAGAGGTGCTGCGGTCGATCCAGGCAGCGCGATAGCGCAGGACCAAAGAAAAAACCCGGCCGATGGTTCTCGGCCGGGCTTTGATCGCGGCGCTTGTGAGCGCAGTGCGGATCAGATCAGTAGCAGACGCGAACCGGACGAACGACCCAGCCATAGCCGTCCCAATATCGCTGGCGCTGCCAGTAGCAGGGCGGGGGCGGCGGGCCGGGCTCGGCGACGTAAACGGGACCACCATAGGCCGGACGGCTCGACGCGATGGCGCCGCCGACGATCGCGCCGCCGATCAGGCCGGCTGCGATGCCGGCGCCGATGCCGTCATGCGCCTTCGCGGACGGAGTCGCGGTCACCAGCGAACCGGCGACCGTCGCGACCGTGAGGGCGGCAACTAAAGTCTTCTTCATGCTCTTCGCTCTCCTGGGAGATTGGGTTCCTCCTGTTAGAGGCGCCCGGGTTTCAAAGGTTCACGCACACGCTGATGGAATTGGCCTTGCAGCTAGGAAGCGCGCAAATGGTCAACCCACGGTAAACGCACACGGAGCTGTGGCGAGAAAAAGCGGTGTTTTTCAGGCTCTGGGATGAACGGCGCATCCGTACTGAACCGGCCCAGCACGCTTCAGCGGCAGACTCGGACGCGACGGGCTCGCCAGGCATAGCCGTCCCAGAAGCGCTGCTTTTGCCAGACGCAGCGTTCGTAATAGCCGTCGGCAACATAGCCCGGACCAGGGGCGTAGTAGCGGGGCGGGTAGTAGCCCGGCCCGTAATATCCATAACCAGGTCCGTAGTAATACGGAGAGGCCAGTGCTCCGCCGACGATGGCGCCACCGATGATCCCGGCCGCCACGCCTGCCGCGACGCCGCGCTGGGCGTGGGCCGGCGTTCCGGCCGTCAAGGCCAGGGTGGCGGCGGCAGCGACCGCCAGGAGCAGCTTCTTCATTGGTTTGGCCTTTCGCACATACGCAGGAACCCTTTGGGGCGTAAGGTTCCATACTTCGCTTGAACGATCAATGAACGGCGGCGCTGGCGGGGGCGACCAACGGGTATGGACCGCACCGGGAGACCATGATGGGCGACGCGATGGTCAATGCATTGATCGCCGCCGGGGTCGTTTTCGCGATCGGCTATGGCTGGATCGCGCACCTCAAGAACCGCGCGCGGCGCTCCCGTGCGGCGGCCGGCAGCGATGGCGGGAGCGGCGGCAACGCCTATTCCGGGAGCAGTGACGGCATCGCGTTGGGAAGCTGGTTCTCCGGCGACAGCTCGGGGAACTCGTCTCACGGCGGCAGCTGTTCCAGCGGCGATAGCGGCAGCAGCAGCGGAGATTGCGGAGGGGGCGGCGACGGTGGAGGAGGCGGCGGCGGCGACTAGTCCGGCCACGATCTTGATCCAGCGCAACGCCTTGTTTTAGAGCCGTTCTAGGCTTTGATCGGGCCAGTTTGGAATAGCTTCAAATACCGGTTTTTCCTTTTGCATCCGGCCGGCCGGTTAAATATCGATGATGGCGCATCACCGAAGGGCTTGCCGCTTCCATGATCGTTTGTTCTTGTAACGTGCTGAGCGATGACGATATCCGCGCCGCGGTCGCCGAG
Source organism: Pseudomonadota bacterium (assembly GCA_023433965.1). Taxonomy (GTDB): domain Bacteria; phylum Pseudomonadota; class Alphaproteobacteria; order Rhizobiales; family Xanthobacteraceae; genus Bradyrhizobium. The sequence goes on from JAEYTQ010000306.1 coordinate 4,048, forward strand.
TCCGACGACGCCGTGCGACATGCCAAGCAGGTCTATGGATGTCTCGGCTGTAGTGCCGAATGCGGTCGCTGTGCCCGAACCATCAAGACCATCATCGACGAAGCGCTCGGTCCTTGCGCGCAGTCCTGCTGCGCCGGCTGTTCCCACAGCCACACCGTGGCCGCCAACGACGAGACGGCCGAACCCGCCGAGTTTGCCCTCGCGGCCTGCTAAGAACTTCAGCACGCTCGGCTGAGCTTTTCCCCCGCTGCGTCTCCGTAGCTGGTTGCCCTTGTTCACGAAGTCATTTAGAAGAATTCTAAACTCGATTAGGGCCGATTTGGACTGCAAGAGCTGGAGTGAACAATGCAGGGCGACGCAAAAGTCATCGATTATCTGAACAAGGCGCTGCGTCACGAACTGACTGCGATCAATCAGTACTGGCTGCACTACCGCTTCCTCGACAATTGGGGTCTCCTGGAGATGGCCAAGGTCTGGCGCAAGGAGTCGATCGAGGAGATGGAGCACGCCGACAAGCTCACCGAGCGTATCCTGTTCTTCGACGGCTTTCCGAACATGCAGGTGCTCGACCCCTTGCGCATCGGCCAGAACGTCAAGGAGATCATTGAGTGCGATCTCGCCGCCGAGATGAGCGCGCGGGCGCTTTATCAGGAAGCGGCGACCTACTGCCACGGCGTCAAGGACTACGTCACGCGCGACCTGTTCGAGAAGCTGATGAGCGACGAGGAACACCATATCGACTTCCTCGAAACCCAGCTCGATCTGATCGGCCGCATCGGCCTCGAGCTGTACACGCAGAAGCACGTCGGCGGGCTCGAGGGCGAGGGGCATTAGGCTCCAGCGTCGCGACAGACGTCGTTGCCACACACTCCGCTGTCATCCCCGCGAAAGCGGGGACCCATAGCCCCAGGGCAGAGTGTGGCGCGAGGTTGGTAACTCCGAGTTTTCGCCAAACCGCGTCCTGTGGTTATGGATCCCGGGCTCGCTTCGCGCCCCCGGGACGAGACCATCATTGCCGCGCGACCTACAGCTGCGACTTGTAGAGCTCTTCCACCGTCTCCTGGCTTGCCGGTTCGCCGATGCCGGTCTGGTCGTGAATGACCGTGGAGATGCTCGGCATCACCGAGCGCTGCACCTTGTCCGACGACCACAACTTCGAGCGCATCAGCGCCTTGCCGCAATGGAAATAGACCTCGCTGACCGCGACGTTGAGCACCGCGCGCGGCGGCTTGCCGAACTCGACCATCGAGGCGAGCAGATCCGGATCGGCCGACAGCGTGCCGCGTCCGCCGACGCGCAGCGTCTCGTCGATCCCCGGAACGAAGAACAACAGATGCACGAAGCCCGAGCCTTCGACGACGTTGCGGAAGCTGTCGATGCGGTTGTTGCCGGAGCGATCGGGCATCAACAGCTGATTGGGACCGGCGACGTGGACGAAGCCGATGCCGCCGCCGCGCGGCGAAGCGTCGACGCTACCGTCTGCACCCGACGTCGCGAGCACGCAGAACGGCGACATCCCAATGAACTTCTTCGCATGCGCGTCGATCGCGGGCCGTGCCTTCGCGATCACGCGCGGGCTGGGCTTGGCATAGATGGTGGCGAGATCCTCGGCGTTAAGATCGGTCAACGGCGTGCCTCCCTGTCAGCGTAGCTTCAAGCTAGCCGATCAGGCGTTGCACGCCAACGAAATCCATCCTGCCTGCTATCGAAGTCTACACCGCATCCGCCGGCACGAAGCAGCGGATGATGATGGCGCCGCGATGGTGGACGTACCACACGACGGCCTGGCCGACCGGATTGCCCCGATCGCGGATGATGGCACGGGCGGGCACCTCGATCCATTGTCCCTCGATCGGCACCCAATAAGTGCCATTGCGCACGTCGTATTCGGTGCGATGGCCATCGGAGATGTCGCAGCACGGAACCCCGTTCGGCGCGATCACGCTCTTGAACCAAGCGCGGATGTCGGGCGGGACGTGGTCGTATTGGCCGTTGTCGCGCGCAGACGCGGCGTTCGTCAGCGCCGTCGCCGCAACCAGCCAAACGCACAGTGCGAGCCTGTGCATGCGATCCTCCTCATCGCGTATCGTGCCATGGGCGCGCGATTGTCCTGCGCGTCTTTCCGTGTCGTTGGCACGGATTAAGCCTGAGCCGTCATTGCAATGCATGCTCAAATAATATGCGATGCCGGCCCCGCTCATGATGCGCTGCGAGATGGCAGCTCGTGTCGATGCGCGTCCACCAAGTTGATCGCAGACGTGAGAAGGCGGATGTAGGATTTCGGCTCGGACCTTCGTCTTCAGGAAAATGCCGGGAGAGACTTGCATGTGCCGCAACATCAAGACGCTGTTCAACTTCGAGCCGCCGGCGACGGAGGATGAGATCCACGCCAGCGCATTGCAGTTCGTGCGAAAATTGTCCGGCTTCAACAAGCCGTCGCAGGTCAACGAGGCGGCGTTCGAGCGTGCGGTGGCCGAGGTCTCCGAGGCGGCGCGAAAGCTCCTGACCTCGCTGCATACGCATGCGCCGGCACGCGACCGCGCGGTCGAGGTGGAAAGGGCGAAAGAGCGATCGCGGCTGCGCTTCGGTTCCTGAGCTCAGGCAATGCGCTCCGTGATCTCGCTCACGGAATCCGCTGCCTCGGCTTGCGATGGTGCCGCCGGGGTTTTGATCGCCCGGAGCACGACCATGAGCCGTCCCCTTCTTCCTCTGAAAGCAGGTGCCACCGTCTTCACGCTGCTATGGACCGCGTGGATGATGTGGTGGAGCGGCTCGTTTTCGAGCGCCAACGTGATCATCCTCGCCCTGTGCGGCGCGGCGGTCGGCTATCTCTGGTACCGCGCCATGCGCTGGCAGTTCGAGCGCATGGGCCTGCTGCCGCGGCGCGAGGATCAGCCGAGATAGGCCGCTCCGTCACTCCTTGTTGCCGTGCTTCTTCTTTCGCTTTTTCTTCTTGTGATCGTCGCCGTCATCGCCCTCGTCCTCGGCGATCGTCTCGCCGGTCTCCTGGACGGCGGCCTCGAGCGCTTCGCGTTCGGCGGCGTCGCGCTCGCGCTGGCGACGGCGTTCGTCCCAGGCGTCGAACAGCTGGTCGAGCCATGGCAGCACTTGCTCGATCGACGGCAATTGGCCGGGCGGCCCCGGCTCGCCGCGCGGGCCTTGCGGTCCTGCCGGCCCCTGCGGTCCGGCAGGCCCCGGCGCGCCGGCCGGCCCGCGTGGGCCGGCTTCGCCCTGCTTGCCTTGCGGACCGGGTTTGCCTTGCGGGCCGGCCTTTCCGATCGGCCCGGGCTTGCCTTGCGGCCCCGGCTTGCCGCGCGCGCCGTCTGGGCCGCGCCGGCCTGGATGCCCCTGCGGCCCCGGCCGTCCCGGCTCGCCTTGTCGCCCGCGCGGACCCTGAGGCCCCGGCCGTCGTCCCTGATCGTCTGCCACGCCACCGCTCCCTTCACCCGAAGCAAGCTACTTAGCGGCGTTTGACGACAGCAGCAATTCTGCGCGCTAGTCCTGACAGGCAGGCACTTCGATGCCGGAGGCGGCATAGAGCCTGATCTTGTTGCGCAGGGTGCGCACCGACAGGCCGAGCACGCGCGAGGCGCGCGTGCGGTTGCCGTCGCAGCGCGCCAGGGTCTGGAGCACGAGCTCGCGTTCGACCTCGTCGACGGTGGCGCCGATCAGAAGCGGAACGATCTGGTTGGGTGCAAGAAATTGGGCGCCCGGGTCGGACGCGGCGACATGAACAGTGGTCATCGATACACTCCCCGATCAACGCCCGCTTCCATCGTTGGAAGCGGATCGAGAACAAACGACCCCCAAGCCGTAGATCTACGGTGGGCGGGTTTGGTTAACGAAAGGTTAAGCGCCGGCGAACGCACCAGATGACCTCGAGAATGCCAAGATGCCGCCGCGATTGGC
>JAEYTQ010000332.1 GCA_023433965.1 Pseudomonadota bacterium
GTCTTCATGTTCGTCCAGGACGAGATGAAGCTGACACTCTCGCCGCTTCAAGAGATCGAAGCGCCCGCGCCAGCTCCGCTGTTCCAGCTGCTCGACGAAGAGCCCGTTCCGCCGGCCGAGACGGCCGCGGTAGCTCCCGCGCCCGTTGCCGAGCAGCCCGCTGCAAAAGCAGAGCCCAAAACGGAAGCTGCAAAGACAGAAGCGGCAAGGGCCGCAGCCGCGACCGAGCCGAAAGCCGAGATCAAGCGTGAAGCGGCGCCGGCCAAGCGCGAGGACGCCAAGCAGGAGCGGGGCATCGCCACCGTCCGCGTCCAGGCCGAACGCCTCGACGAGTTGATGGACCGTGTCGGCGAGCTCGTCATCGCCCAGGCGCGGCTGACCCAGCTTGCTTCGTCCGGCTCCGACCTTTCGATCAAGATGATCGCCGAAGAGATCGAGCGCCTTGCCTCGTCCCTGCGCGACACCACGATGGGCGCGCGCATGGTGCCGATCGGTTCCCTGTTCGGCCGCTTCCGCCGCCTGGTGCATGACCTGTCGCGTGACCTGTCCAAGCCGGTCGAGTTCGTCACCTCGGGCGAGGACACCGAGCTCGACAAGACCATGATCGAGTGCCTGGCTGATCCGCTGGTGCACCTGATCCGCAACGCCATCGACCACGGTATCGAAGACACCGCGACGCGCGCTGCCAACGGCAAGACCGAGCAGGGCCGGATTGATCTCGCTGCCGTGCATTCCGGCGCGCAGGTGCTGGTCACCGTGAAGGACAATGGCGGCGGCCTCAACACCGCGCGTATCCGTGCGAAGGCGGAAGAGCAGGGCCTGATCGCGGCCGGCGCCGTGCTGACCGATCACGAGATCCACCAATTCCTGTTCCACCCCGGCTTCTCGACCGCCCAGACGATCTCGGCACTGTCGGGCCGCGGCGTCGGCATGGACGTGGTCAAGCGCACCATCGAGAACATGCGCGGCTCGATCGATCTGTCGACGCGGCCGGGCCAGGGCACCACCGTGACACTGCGCCTGCCGCTGACGCTCGCGATCATCGAAGGCCTCCTGATCCGCGTCGGCGAAGGCCGCTACATCATTCCGCTGCCGGCGGTCGAGGAGTGCGTCGAGCTGACGGCCGAGGACGAACGCTCGCGCGGCCGCAACTTCCTCAACGTGCGCGGCAATCTCGTGCCCTTCCTGCGCCTGCGCGACATTCTCTCCGCCGAGGGGACGCCCGACCAGCACCAGAAGACCATCATCATCTCGACCGGGGAGACGCAGGTCGGCCTCGTCGCGGACCAGATCATCGGCAACCACCAGACGGTGATCAAGTCGCTGTCGAAGCTGCATTCGGACGTGACCATCTTCTCCGGCGCGACCATTCTCGGCGACGGTACGGCGGCGCTGATCCTCGACGTCGCCCAGCTCGTCGCTTTGGCGCAGTCGAAGGTCGAGAAGCACATCAGCGAGGCGGCGTGATGAACCAGCAGCAGGCGGACGCAATGCAGGTCGTGATGATCGGCCTCGGTGACGAGAAGTTCGCGCTCGACGCCGGTCTCGTGCGGGAGATCATCGATCCGGTTCCGGTGACGAAAGTCGCGGGCGCACGAGATTTCGTGCCAAGCGTCATCAACGTGCGCGGCAACGTCATCCCTCTCGCCGATTTACGCATCCGTTTCGGCATGCCGCAGATCGACAGCTCGGCCGACTCGCGCATCGTCGTCATCGAGATCGAGATCGAGAACGAGCCGGTTCTCGTCGGCGTCACCGCGGACAAGGTTTACGAGGTCACGGAGATCTCCCAGGCCGACGTGCAGCAGACGCCGCGGGTCGGGATGCATTGGAAGCCGGAATACATCCGCTTCATCACCAAGTGGCGTGAAGAGTTTGTCATCGTTCCGAACATGGAACGTATCCTGAATTGAAGCCAGCGGACGATTTGAGGCAATTGGGGGACTACATGCGGTTTACGGTCAAGGCAAAGTTGGCGAGTTCGTTCGGTTTGATCATCGTGCTCTCGATGATCGCGGGCGGAGTGGCTTACCTCAAGCTCACCGACATGATTAGCGGATCCGAGGCGCTGATCTCGCGTGCAAATCGCATGCAGATGGGCGCGCAGATCGAGATCAATCTCCTGGCGCAGGTGAGAGCGGAGAAGAACGCGATCATCGCGCCCGAGAACGAGACCGACATGTTCCTCGCCGACATCCCCAAGATGCGTGCGGCGAACAATAAGGTGAGAGAAGAAGTCTACGCCCTTGCCAGCGAAGGCGGAAAGCGGCTGCTCGAGAAGTTTGCCGCCGCCTACGACAAGATGAACAGCGAGCAGGACCTCACGATCAAGCTGATCAAGGCGGATCGTCCGAAGGCTGCCGATCGGACGGTTCACGAGGGGCGAAAGGCGATTTCCGAGGCCGTCGACGCGATCGACGCCTACGTCCAGTTCACGAAGAAGAGCATGGCCGACGAGGCCGAGATTACGCGGGCGGAAGCGGCCAAAGGCCAGATGATCGTCATCGCGCTCGTGGTCGCATCGCTCGTGATAGCGGTCCTTGCCGCGCTGTGGATGGCGATCAGCATCAGCCGTTCGCTCAGCCGCGCCGTCGGCCTTGCAGGAGCGGTCGCTGCCGGTAACCTCACCGAGACCATTCCCTCTGCCAGCAACGACGAAATCGGCGATCTCATTCGTTCCCTGAACGGCATGGTGGAGAAGCTCCGGCAGGTCGTGTCGGAGGCCCTGACGGCAGCGCAGAACGTCTCTGCGGGCAGCCAGGAGCTTTCCGCCAGCGCCGAGCAGCTCTCGCAGGGTGCCACCGAGCAGGCCTCGTCGGCGGAAGAGGCATCCTCCTCGATGGAGGAGATGGCCTC
>JAEYTQ010000456.1 GCA_023433965.1 Pseudomonadota bacterium
GCTCGTCGGGAGGCGGCTGGAGCAGCGGATCGTCGAGCAGCGGCGGCTTCAGCGGCGGTGGGGGCAGTTTTGGCGGCGGCGGCGCCTCGGGGAGCTGGTAGCGGTCATGAGTATCAAGCGCATTGCCAGACATCTCGTGCAGCACCCTTGGCGGGCAAAACAGATCTTTCCGCCGGACGTGTTCGCCCGCATCGAACAGGCGATCAGGCAGGGCGAGGCCACGCATTCCGGCCAGGTCCGCTTCGTGGTCGAAGGCGCGCTTGACGGCGCGCCGCTGTTTCGCAACCAGCCGGCGCGCGAGCGTGCGCTCGACGTGTTCTCGCACTTGCGGATATGGGACACTGCGCACAACAACGGCGTCCTGATCTATCTCCTGCTGGCCGACCACGACGTCGAGATCGTCGCCGATCGCGGTATCGATGCGAAGGTCGGCGCCGAGGGCTGGGAGAGCATCTGCCGCGCCATGGAGGCCGAGTTCGCCTCCGGCCACTTCGAGCGCGGCGTCATCGCCGGCATCCAGGCGGTTTCGCGCGAGCTGGCGCGGCATTTCCCGCGCCAGGGGCCGCAGAGCAACGAGCTGCCGGATGCGCCCGTGATGATGTGATGGACTATGATGCGGGCGGAGCACGCGCTACTCCCTCGTTCATTGCGCGGAGCTCTCGCGACGAAGCAATCCAGACCGCCTCCCGGAGAGAGTCCGGATTGCTTCGCTCCGGTCGCAACGACGAGATCGAGCAGCGGCCGCGACTCTTTCACCCTCACTGGTCGTGCAAGCGCAGCGGTCCGTAAGAGCGATGTGTCCCATTCCGCCGCCGTTCATCTTCCTCCGATTACGAATTGTTTCACGCCCGCCACACCGGTTCCATCTTCCCGGCTCAATTCGGCCCCGGATGACTTCCTAAAATTTCGGTAAGCGGGTCCCGAGGTAAGGATTTCGCAAGCAAAGAAAGTTACCAAAAGGTCAACCGAGACTGGAGTATTTGCGCCGTGAGCGAACCATTGTCCGAGCAGGCTGCCCAGGAGTCCGGTGCTGTCGACGCAGCGCCGCAGGACGTCGTGGCTGCTGCCGGTATCGACGCGCCCTCGATCGCCCCCGACCACGAGGCTCCCCCCAAGCCCGATCCGGTCAGTGAAGCCCCGAAGGTCGAACCGCCACGGATCGAGGCGCCGAAGTTCGACGGCAGGACGGAGGCCAAATCCGAAGCCAAGGCCGAGCCGAAGCATGGCAAGCTCATCGTCATGCCGCCTGCCGACCGCGCCTGGGAGCGCGAGGAGTTCGCTCCGCATGTGAAGGCGGATGAGCCGCGCGAAACAGGCGCCAAGCGCCGCCTGTCGGCCATGGCCGCGGTGGTGGCGATTGCGGCGAGCGTCGGCGCGATCAGCGGTGCGCTCGCGACCGCGGGCATGATGCATTTCGCCGCACCCGCCCAAGCTCCGGTGCAAGTCGCCGACACCAGCGCGCTGGATGCGTCCGTGGCACGGATCGATGCCGATCTCGTCGCCCTGAAGGCCAATGTCGAGCAGAACTCCAAGGCCGGTCTCACCCAGTTCAACCGCGCCAACGACCGCCTGGACAAGCTCGAGAAGGCGCAAGCCGAGCCGTTGGCGAAGATCGCGAAGCTGTCCGAGACCGTCGACAAGCTCCGCGCTGCGCCAGCGCAGGCCGCGGCCGCTCCGCCCAAGGAGACCACCGGCTCGATTGCGCCGACCCAGGTCGCGACCGCCGCGGCGGCCCCGGCACCTGCAGCGCCCAAGACCGAGGTCGGGCGCATGCCGACGATCGAGGGTTGGCGGCTGCGGAACGCCGGCAACGGCGGTGCATTGATCGAGGGCCGCGACGGCCTCTACGAGGTCTATCCCGGCGACCCCATTCCCGGCGTCGGCCGCGTCGATGCGATCCGCCGCCAGGACGGCCGCTGGGTCGTCGTCACCAGCAGGGGCCTGATCGTCGGGCGGTAAGCGCCTCGGATACGACATTCGGAAAGGCGTTTCACCACCATGTGAGGCGCCTTTTTGCTTGAATAGGCATCCCGGCGCGGTGTTACCTCAGGCATGAGCCGCGCGTTGCAAATTCTCGTTGCTGCTGCCGCATGGCTGGGCGGCGGCGTTTCGCTTGCAGCGGCGGAGACCGCGCAGCTTTCGCGCGGCACGGCGATCACGGATCCCGCACTGCTGCGTCAGCTCGATCAGACCGATACGCTGTCGATCTCGCGCCTTCTGTCGGCGGAGCGGAACGCCGAAATCCCGCTCACGACCGAGCTGATGTTCGCCTCGCTGCCGCAGCTGAAGGACATTCCGTCCGCGATTGATGCGGAATTCGACCGTTACATCGCCGGGTACAAGGCGGCCTATCCGACCGAGACCATCGGCGTCGGCGAGGGCTTCGACGTGCAGCTGTTCGACCTCGCCAACCTGAAATCGCGCAACACGCGTTTCGTGCTGGCGGGCATCGTCAATCGCATGGACCGCGCCTATGTCTCGCAAGAGTCCTGCGGCGAGATCCGGCTGATCTACCGTCTTGCGCGTTTCGACGGCGGGCCGGATGGCGGCGAGACCGCCGCGCGCCTGCCGATGACGCTCAATCTCGTGGTGAAAGCACGCGATCCCGGCCAGACGGATGCGGGCGGCAAGCCGATCGGCTGCGCCGAGATTGCGCGGCGCTGGCTCGACGACGGCGATTGGCAGGAGCTGCTGTGCTGTCGAGGCGACGCCATGCTCGACCGCATCGAGACCAACATCCAGGTCTCCGTCGCGCCGAAATCGGCGCTGCACGATTTCCGCTCCGACTATTTGCTCAAGGTGTTCAAGTACGACGCTGCCACGAAGATGTTCGAGGAAGCGACGCTGGATACCCAGATCGACCGCGACCGCATCCTTGCCGACGATTCGCTGCGGCGTGACTTCAAGGCTTGGCTGCTCGCGCCCGACCATCTGCGCGAGTTCGATCGCGGCACCGTGCAGATCCCCGAAAAATTCC
>JAEYTQ010000643.1 GCA_023433965.1 Pseudomonadota bacterium
CGGGTCCTGCAGAATGTCGCCCGACCGCACCACGCCCCTGCCCTTGAACGTCGGCTCGAACACGGCCGTGTTTCGCGGCATCGGAAAGCTCTCGAACGCAGATCGCGGCGCGCCCGACAGCGAATACCGCATGTAGCTGCCACCGTCCGCCGCTACGACGTTGTAGAAAAAAGCTCCGAATTGCGCGCCGGTCAGCTCCACGCCAGCATCCGTCACGATCTGCACGATCTTATCGAGATCGCGTTCGCGAGCGACCGATGCTCCCGTGTCGTTGAGGATCCTCAGATGACGTTCGGTCTTCTTTTGCGCGGAGATATCCAGCACCGTCCCGATGAATCGGGTCGCCTGGTCCTTGGAAAAAATTGCGCGACCCGTTGCGGCGATCCAGCGCTCGATGCCGTCCTCGATACCGACGGTTCGGAATTCGATGTTGTAACTCGCCGGAGCCTGAGGGTTCAGTGCTGCCGATACGGCCTCATGGGCGCGTTGCCTGTCGTCGGGATGAAGACCTCGCAGGAAAGAGCCTTCATAGCTGACCTCTGCGTCCGGGGAGAGACCGAACACCTCCTTGCAGCGGCTGTCCCATCGCAGAACATCGTTGACCGGATCGAAATCCCAGGTGCCGATGCCGGCGGCCTTGTTCGCGAGCACCAGCCGCTCGGCAGCTTCCCTGGCTGCCTGCTCCGATCGGACGCGCTCGATATGCGCCCATGACCGCTCCGTCACTTCGCTGAGCAGAGCAAGTTCACGCGACGTCCAGCGATGCGCCCCCCGGTGATGAATCGCCATCAATGCGATCAATCGGCCTTCCTTCACCAAAGGTATGCAGATCGTCGAGCCGATCCCAATCCGCTGAAAAGCAGCGGCTTCCGCGGGTGCGATCTCCGTCAGATTGTCGTTGATGATGAGCGGCCTGCCGGCACCGAGCTCTTGCACCGCCTTCTCGCCGAAGTCTGCGAGGCTGTAGTGCCCGAGGATGTGCATTGCGCCGGGCGCGGCCCAATCCCCGCGGATGGTGAATCCGTCCTGATCAGGATCCATGTCGGCATAGGCGCAGTTCGAGACACCGAGATGCTCGCCGACCATTCTCGTCGTGACCGCCATGACGCCATCGGCATCGCGAGTCCTGGCCGTTTCCTTGTTGAGGGCGTCCAGGAAGAGCAGGCGCGCTTCGTTCTCGCGCAAGGCGCTCTCGGCCCGGCGGCGTTCGACGGCGGTGCGGGTGCGTTCGGCGACCTCGCGGATGAGATCCAGTTCCGCCGCGCTCCATTCACGCGGCGTAGCGTTGTTGAGGTAAAGCAGCGCCACGACGCCATCGGGTTCGGAGATCGGCATGTTGACGAGCGCACGGGCGGAGATTGCCTCGAGAGCTCGGGCGCGGTCGCCGACGCGGGGGTCTTTTTCGGCATCGGCGCAGATGACCGTCTCACCCCGCTTCAGGTCGTCGATATAGCTGCCATAGTCGCGAAATCGCAGCACACCGGCCAGGCTCGTTATCCCGGGGGCGTTCCAGTCGCGCGCGATGGTGATGGTCTCGGCCGAGGTATCGACGGTGCCGTAACCTGCCCGGCTGACGTCGAGGCTGCGGCCGAGCAACTCCGCCGCGGCATAGGCGAGATCATCGGGATTACCGATCTCCCGAATGTGGTCGCCGAGGGTGGCTAAGACGGCGTCGCGGTCGGCCGAGGGCATCCCGGTCGCTCTCGTCATCGCTCATCCCCGAACACGTCCCTCGCTCCACCAACCACACCGATGAGACTGTAACCGCACGACGGCGGTTAGGTTCCCGGCTCAGCCGAGACCGAGTCGTTGGGGACGGCCTGGGGTTCGTGGCTATTCGAGCTCGACCACCTGGCCGTTCGACAGCGACACGCGCCGGTCCATGCGGCCGGCGAGCTCCATGTTGTGGGTGGCGATCAGCATGGACACCCGCGTCGCCTTGACCAGTTGCATCAGCGCCTGAAACACGTGATCCGCCGTGTGCGGGTCGAGATTGCCGGGCGGTTCGTCCGCAAACAACACGCGAGGCGCGTTGGCCACCGCGCGTGCGATCGCGACACGCTGCTGCTCGCCGCCGGACAACTCGGCCGGGCGATGGGTGATGCGGTCCCCGAGGCCGAGATAGCCGAGGATCTCCTTGGCACGCTTGACGCTCTCAGACTTCTTCAGGCCGCGGATCATCTGCGGCAGCATGACGTTTTCCAGCGCCGAGAATTCCGGCAGCAGCCGGTGCGACTGGTAGACGAAACCGATATCGGTGCGGCGCAGCTGAGTACGCTCGATGTCGGGCAGCTGCGAGGTCGGCGCGCCCGAGACGTAGACCTCGCCGGCATCGGGCGCCTCGAGCAGCCCCGCGATGTGGAGCAGCGTCGACTTGCCGGAGCCCGAGGGCGCAACCAGCGCGACCGATTGGCCGGCCCACAGCGCCAGATTTGCGCCGTCGAGGATCGTTAGCGGCACCTCGCCCTGCAAGTACTGCCGCTTTATCTCGTGGAGATAAATGACCGGTACATCTTCCGCCCCCTGCTGCTGCTCCATCAGCCCCTCACTCGTACCGCAGCGCTTCGACGGGATCGAGGCGCGCGGCGCGCCACGACGGATAGAGCGTCGCCAGAAACGACAGCGTCAGCGCCATGATGACGACGGCCGTGGTCTCGCCGACGTCGATCTCGGCAGGCAGCTTCGACAGGAAGTAGAGTTCGGGCGAGAACAGCTCGGTGCTGGTCAGCCAGGACAGGAATTGCCGAATCGATTCGATGTTCAGACATATCACCAGGCCGACGCAGAAACCGACCAGGGTGCCGACCACGCCGATCGAGGCGCCCGTGATCAGG
>JAEYTQ010000651.1 GCA_023433965.1 Pseudomonadota bacterium
GCGCAAGGCCCTGGAACAGCGAGCGTGACAGGCGGGTCCGAAACAGCAGCTCGCCCATCAGGATGAACAGCGGCAGCGCCAGCAGCTCCTGCGTGGTCAGGATGTTCCAGGCGTATTGCGGCAGCAGCTTGTCGAGCGGGATCGAGCGGAACATGGCGAGCAAGAGCGTCGCGGTGAGCGCCAGTGTCAGGCCGATCCACACCCCGCACGCCAGCAGCGCGAACAGGATCGCGAACAGTGCAACGACTTCGATGGTCATGCGATCTCGAATCCGGGTGCGGGCAAGGCGATCATTCGACGGGCGAGGCCTTCATGCGATGATCCTCCAGCGGCAGGCCGAGCGCGGCCTGGATCGCGCGCGCCATGAACTGGAGCGTCAGCAGCAACATGCCGAAGGTGACGACAGCTTGCGGAAACCACAGCGGCGTATCGCTCGAGGTCGAAACTTGGCCGCGCACGAAAGCGCTCCATGCGAACTTCGCCATCGCCGAGGTCAGGAAGGCCATGAAGGCGAAACCGGCCGCGGCCGACAGGATCTCGAGGGCGCGCTGCAACGGCACGGGCGCGTTCTTCAGCAACAGCACGACACGGATGTGGCCGCCGATGCGCAGGGTCATGGCGGCGCCGAAGGTGAAGGACGCCGCCATCAGGTAGGAAGAGTATTCCCACGCGATCGAGACGGTCGCCGGGAAGAACGGCAGGAAATTCGAGAGGAAGCGGGTCGCGACCTCGCACAGCATCAGCAGCGTCAGCATCAACAGGCAGCCGCCGCCCATCCAGCCGTCGAGCCGGCCGAGGCGGTCGATGCCGTCGAGGACGATGCGCAGCGGCGCGGGCGCCGCTGCGTTGAGGCTCTGCGGTGCTTCGGGCGAGACGCTCACCACCATTCCGCCTCAGCCGCGCTTCATTTCGGCGAGATAGGACCGCACCGGCTTGTCGGCCGCCGGCACCCGCTTGAGGAAAGCGTCCAGCTGCGGCGCGGTCTTGGCCCGGATCTCCGTCATCATGGCTTGCGAGACCGGCACCACCTCCATGCCGCCTTCCTTGAGGCGGTTGAGGCTGTCGACATCGGCCTTGAGCGAATTCGCCCAGAAACCCGGCTCCATCTTCGCCGCGATATCGGCCACGAGCTTCTGCTGATCGGCGCTGAGCGCCTTCCAGGCATCGAGGTTGACGGTGAGCATCTGCGACGACCAGACGTGGTTGGTCGGGTAGACGTATTTCAGGAACTCCCAGAACTTGCCGTCGACCCCCGACACCGACGAGGTGGAGACGCCGGCGACCGCGCCGGAGGCGAGCGCGGGGATGGTCTCGCCCCAAGGGATCATCACGGCGGCCATGCCGATCGCGTTGAGCATGTCGACCGCGTTCTTGTCGGGCACGCGGATCTTGATGTTCTTCAGGCCCTCGACATCGGCGACCTTCGCCTTCAGATGCAGATACTGCGTCGGCCAGGGCACGATGTAGAGAATCTTCTGGTTGTTGCGCGCGGCGATCTTCTCATATTCGGGCCGCACGTATTTGTGCAGCACCTTGAGCTCGTCCACGGAGCCGCAGAGGAAGGGAATGCTCTCGACCCCCATGAAAGGTTCGTCGCCGACCTGCTGGATGTTGAGGACGTCGGCGAGCGGCACCAGGCCGTCGCGCACGGCGCGCAGGTGCTCGGGACCCTTGAAGCCGAGCTGACCGCCGGCCTTCACGGTGATGGCGACCGCACCATTGCTTTGCTTCTTCACCTCGTCGGCGAAGGCCATCGCGTTCTGGGTGTGGAAATTGCCGTCGGGCCAGACCGTCGACATGTCCCAGCTCGTCGCCGCCCGTGCGCGGGTCGAGATGTGTCCGGCGGCGAGCAGCGTTGCTGCGCCCGCGGTGAAGTTGCGTCGCGTGATCATGAACCCCCTCCGTTTTGCCAAGCGCGCTGATGCATCAACGCGCGTACCCATAAACCTTGACCGCGTTGTCCGAGGACACGAGGCCGCTCGCGACGTCGTCACTCACGGCCGCACGATCGCGCGTCACGGGATCGCCGATGCCGGCGCCGCCGGGCGTCAGCACCACCAGCAGATCATCCGGCGGCACCTGCTGAAAGCCCTTGCCACGCAGCTTCTTGCCGGACTTGAGGCCGACATAGCCCGCCTCGCCGTCCCGGCCGCCGTCGCGACCGCGCGGCGGATGATCGATGCGGTCGAACGCCGCGAGAATGTCGAACGGCGCATCGACGCCGCTGCCGACCTCGATGATCTGGCCGAGACCGCCGCGGGTGCGCCCCGCCCCGCCCGAATCCGGGCGCAGCTCCTTGCGCCAGAAGATCAGCGGCGTCTGCGTCTCCGCGATCTCGACCGGCGTGCCCCGCACGCCGCTCGGATAGGCGGTGGCCGAGAGCCCGTCCTTGCCGAAACGCGCGCCGGTACCGCCATTGGAGGTCACCGCCATCGAGAACCCGTAATTGCCGCCGACGCCGCTGCGCGTCTGTCCGCGGACGTTGAGATTCCACAGGCACGAGGTGCCCTCGGCCGGCACGCGCTCGGGAATGAACTGGCGCAGGCAGCCGAACACGACGTCGGGCAGCATCTGGCCGATGATGTGGCGCGAGGCGACCGGCGCGGGCTTCGGCGCGTTGAGGATCGCGCCGGCCGGGGCCGAGACCGTCAGCGGCGAGAGCGAGCCGGCATTGTTCGGGATCTGCGAGGCGACGACGCAACCGAGACCGAACACGGTGTAGGCGGTGGTATAGGACAGCGGCACGTTGATCCCGAACTTGGAGGCGGCCGAGGTGCCGTCGAAATCGACGTGAATGCCGGCGTCCGAGATCGTCAGCGTTGCCGCCAGCGTGACCGGCGCGTCATAGCCGTCGACGACCATGGTGTTGCGCCAGCTGCCCTTCGGGAGCTTGGCGATCTCGGCGAGCACGGCCTCGCGCGAGCGGTCGCAGATATAGTCGCCGAGCTCGTCCAGCGTGTCGATGCCGAACTCGGTCATCATCTCGACCAGGCGCTCGCAGCCGACGTCGTTGCAGCCCGCGAGCGAATAGGTGTCGCCTTCGGTGTCGATCGGAAGCCGGGTGTTGGTGCGGATCATCGCCATCAGCGTCTCGTTGACGACGCCCTGGTCGATCAGCTTCAGCATCGGGATGTAGAGCCCCTCCATGAACACGTCGGTGGCATCAGGGCCGAAGCCGATGCCGCCGATGTCCATGAGGTGGCTGGTGCAGGAGAACAGCGCCACCGGCTTGCCGTCCTTGAAGCAGGGCGTGGTGACGACGAAGTCGTTGAGGTGGCCGGTACCCATCCAGGGATCGTTGGTGATGTAGGCATCGCCCTCCTTCATCGTCTCGACCGGAAAATGGTCGATGAAGTGCTTGACCGATTCCGCCATCGAGTTGACATGGCCGGGCGTGCCGGTCACCGCCTGCGCCAGCATCCGGCCCTTGAGGTCGAACACGCCGGCCGAGAGGTCGCCGCATTCGCGCACGATCGGGCTGAAGGCGGTGCGGAGCAGCACCTGGGCCTGCTCCTCGACCACGGCGATCAGCCGGTGCCACATGATCTGGAGATCGATCAGGCTCGCGCCATTTGCCTTGCTCATGATCAGGCCGCCTTTCGTTCCATGACGATGCTGCCGGCACCGTCGATATGGGCGTCGAAACTGGTGGAGACGAAGGTCGAGGTTTCGTCCTCGGCGATCACGGCCGGGCCCGCGATGGTCGCGCCCGGCGCCATGTCCTCGCGGCGATAGAGCGGGATCTCGATCACCTCGCCTGCCCTGCCGTCGAAGAATTTGCGGCTGCCGGAGGCCTTGGCGGCGGGCTTGCGTGCGATCGCCGCAACGGCCGGCGGATTGCGCGCCTCGGTGGTGGCGAGCACCGACCAGCTCAACACCTCGATCGCGGCGCCCGGGATGGGACGCTCGAACATCGCGGCATAATCCGTCTCGAACTGCTGGCGCAAACCGGCGAGATCGGCCGTCGTCAGCGGACGGTTCGGCAGCTCGACCGAGATCTCATGGCCCTGCCCGACATAGCGCATGAACGCGGCACGGCGCTCGCGCACCGGCGCGCCGGCGGCGCCCGGCGCGACCAGTGCGCGCGCTTCGGTCACCATCTCCTGCAGGAGATCGGAGACCGCCGCGGTGTCAAAATCGTCGAGCCGGACAT